>JBNJDH010000029.1:0-15712 GCA_051744695.1 Bacteroidota bacterium
CGATGCCGCTTTTCTCGCGCAAGGCCATGTTCAGACGGCTGTTCATTCCCGGTCCTCCCAGCAGATTATTCAGCAGAGAGAGCCCGAGCCGCCGGGGGTCTTCCAGGTCGTAAGCAAGGTTGCCCACGGCAATATGGCTCTGAAAGGTATCAAGTTCCTTACGAACAGTTGAGGGATGGTAAGCCGGAACAGGGGGGCGCTTATATTCGCGGAAATTGGGTGTTTCCTGGCCAAAATATTTCTGAACGGTTTTCAGCAAACGGCGGGAGTCCATGTCACCCACCATACAGAGGACCATTTGGTCGGTATGATAGTTTTTTTGCATAAACCGCAACACATCATCCCTGGAAAAATTTCTTACTGTTTCAGCCGTCCCCAGGATGTTGTGCCCCATGGGTCCGTCGTTGAAAACAAGCTCCTCAAAATCATCGAGGATCAACTCGGCCGGGTTGTCTTTGTAAGAATTGATCTCATCGATGATCACTTCTTTCTCTTTTTTTATCTCCTTTTCAGGAAATACCGAATGAAAAGTGATATCGTGGAGCAGTTCCAAGGCTCTGTCGGCATCCTGAAGAAGGAAGGATGCATAGAAGGCTGTTTCTTCTTTAGATGTATAAGCATTGAGCTCTCCGCCCACATCATCGAGGCGACTCAATACATGCCAGGTTTTTCTTTTCCGGGTGCCTTTAAAAATGACATGCTCGATGAAATGGGCCATTCCCTGCTCATGCTCCTCTTCGTCACGCGAGCCGGTATTGACCAGCAACCCGCAATGACCCACGGGTGAATTGACACGATAATGGACCAGACGAATGCCATTAGGTAATGTATGTGTGAATAAATCCATGTATTCCTCAAAAATTTGAGCGCAAAAATAACTAAACCTCAGGGAATATCATGTGGAATCGGAAAAAAGGGAAACGGAATTTGGTGTCAATGATTTTGTCAAAAAAAATCTTTCTGTATATTTGCAACCGCTTTCGCGAGGGTGCCATAGCTCAGTTGGTAGAGCAACGGACTGAAAATCCGTGTGTCCCTGGTTCGATTCCGGGTGGCACCACGAAGTTGGTTGAATTTTAATTGGGCCTGACTTCATAGTAAAAAAGGAACTGTTTCATAGCTGTTTGGAATGTTTCCAAAAAAGTTAAAGGGTTATTGATTGATTGGTTTTTTCGTTATTTTTGCGCCAATTAAAATAAAGTAAAAAATAACACAAAGGTGCCATAGCTCAGTTGGTAGAGCAACGGACTGAAAATCCGTGTGTCCCTGGTTCGATTCCGGGTGGCACCACAAAAGCCGGTTAAACATGCCGGCTTTTTTTATGTCTTACAGGTAACAATAGATCGAAATTATTAGATGTAAGCAGCTCATTCGCAGAGTCAGTAGTAGCTCGAAGCTGAAAGCTGAAAGCTTGAAGCTGGAGAGAAAGGTTCTCTCTTTTGCGACGTATCACGAAAACCAATAAAAAATTTATGTGACTGAATTTCCGTTGTTTACATATTTTTTTGATAAAAGTATCCAAGCCGCGGGGAAGCTCGAGGCTGGAAGTTAGAAGCTGGAAGCTAAAGGCTACAAGAAATTTTGATTATTTTGCGGCATATCTTGAAAGCTAACGAAAAATGTAAGAGCAATATTTTTAATTGCTTACATATTTTGTTAGATAAAAGATGCCTGCCTGGCGGTTTATGAAAAATGAGATTTATTGTCCAACCCAAAGGCTGTTTCATATAGCAGGATTGTAATAAGAAAACGGCAGACAGGCCTGCCTGGCGGTTTATGAAAAATGAGCCTTGTTGTACAAAACAAAGGCTGTTTTATATAGCAGGATTGTAATAAAAAAACGGCAGACAGGTAAGAAAATTCGTATAACACTGATATGCTGTGACTTAACCCGAGAAATGCCGGAATTTTAAACAATTGAATTACAGGGTGTTGCAAAATTTTAACAGGCTATTGAGGTAAGAGACAATGAAATGGCACAACATTTGTTTTGCTTTGGATGTGCTTATTAACCAAAACCTGAGCAACTATGCGCCTATCCCTTTTGTTAATCCTCCTTTTTTTGGGATTTTCCGCTTCCGGACAGGTCCGGGACATAAAATCCAATATTGAACAAGATGATGAAAAAGACGAAAAGTCAGATTTTCAGGAATATTATAGCCAGTCCGCGGGTGACGGCTGGGAAAGACCCAGTCTGGGCGAAGACCTCGGAGGATATCTTGCAGCGAACCTGACTTATTACACTTTCTACGGTGCTTACAAAGGAATAGAATACGGGCAGACCTTCATGAAGTACAGGCGGGACGAGCATCCCGAGACATTTTCTTTTCAGTCAGATCTGACCTCGGGTTTCAACACCGGAAGCGACAACACATTGATGCTTTCTCCTTCTTTGCGGGTAAACTGGGGATTATTTGCCTCGGATATTCGTTATCTCTACACCGATGATGTGACAGGATCATTGGAGTCGCTCGACTGGCAGGTGCTCAAACTTCGGATGCCCGTCAAAAATGTCAAACTGGAATATGGCATCGGTTTCAGCCACGTTTTTTCTCCGTCAAAAACCTACTTTGAGCAATCGGCCGGATTTGACTGGTGCTTTTTCGACCGGAAAACAACCCTGCAGGGGCAGTATCGTTGGAGCGGCAAAAACAACAGCGGTGATCGCTACCGGCAGGAAGCCAGTGTCAGCATCGATCATGAAGTCACCCGCTTCTTAAATTTCCGGATTGCCCCCTTAATCGGTTTTACTTATCAGGATTATTTCAACTCGACACAATTTCGGTTTGTCCGGGTCGGCCTTAGATTTCGGATTTTCTAAAAGGGTTGGGGTTTTGGCATTTCCGGAATTGTCAGTTTTTCGCTGTGAATCGTCTCAGAATTCGTCCTGTTTCAATGGCAATCTCAGGCTGCTTAAAATGATTCGAAAAATCACCATCTTTGCCGGACGAAACCGATACTCATTTAAAACAACAATTCTTTAAAAAGCCTCGGGATTGAGCATCCACTCTTCAATGGCAATGAGTTCATCATCCCCGTTAACTTTTTCGGTGGTTGTAAAGCTGTCCGGATCAAGCATCCAATCCTCAATGGCAATCATTTCCGGTTCAGTTTCAAAAGCTTCGACGTTAAGCATCCAGTCGGCCACTTCCACAAACTCCTCTTCCATTTCGACCAGGGCAGGAAGCTCGGCAGCAGCAGTATGAATTATGGGTTTCGTCATTGTGGCATCAGCGGTGGCTGAAGTAAGAGTCATGGTCAGGGTAATGGCAACTGTTGAAAGAATAGCTGAAGTTTTCATTTTAATGTCCTCCTGTTATTGGTTATTGAATCTTTTGTTCTGCCAACGAAACATCAATAGACATACCAAACTTGTTTTGCACTTGTTTTTCAATGCCTTACATGCCTTGCAGCTTGTCAAAATGATTCATTTGGTGTTCGCAGTGAAACAATGTGCTGTTCGCAACCGCACACCGGAAACATTAATGAACTTTTTTAGGCCATAAAACAAAGGGAATAAGTATCTTTACTCATTGACAATATTCAGGAAACACAAAGGAAATCGAAAATCTGCGGCATCCGCACCTTAAGCAGGAATTTGAAATCAGGAAAAATGTGAAGCATACAAACGACAATAGTCCGTTAAACTTTTGCAAGAGCATTTGATTCAGTTGTTTATATCTTAATGACTCTTTTTGTAAAAATGCAGTTTTCAGCATTATATGATTCATCTTACCTGCCTGCTGGTAGGCAGGAATCTAAAAATCTAACGATCTATTGAAACTATGAATTTCAGAAAAGATATTAAAGGCATGGCTATGGCCTTCGTGGTGATGATGATATGGCTGGGACACCTTATCTACAGTCTCACCCAGGTGAATGTATCTGCATCCAATCCATGGATGTATCTGCATATCTTCGTACAGGCCCATCTGTTCACCGGGCTTTTCATTACAGGTCATGACGGAATGCACGGATCCATCCGCCCGGGAAGACCGGGCATCAATAAAACACTTGGTACACTTGCAAGCTTCCTGTATGCCGGACTTTCATTCCGAAAATTAAAAAAGAACCATCAGAAACATCATATCGCACCCGGTCAGGAAAATGATCCCGATTACTGTGCTTTTTCCGGCAATTTTTTTGTCTGGTACTTTATCTTTATGAAAAGGTATGTCACCCTGTTGCAGATTCTGATAATGGCCGGACTGTTCAACATTCTTATGATCTGGTTCTCAGAAAACCGGCTGATTGTATTGTGGATTGTTCCCGCATTTCTCTCCACCTTTCAGATGTTCTATTTCGGGGTTTACGCTCCACACCGGCAGCCTCACCGGCAGGATATGATGCCATACCGCTCACGAACGTTGAAAAAAAATCATCTGCTGGCCTTTTTAAGCTGCTGGTTTTTCGGATATCATTACGAGCACCATGCATCACCGGGCACACCCTGGTGGGGACTTTATGCGAAAAAGAAATAAAAAAAGAAAGGCATCACACGCATCGTGATTTGTCAGCATTTGTTGTTGGCACACGGACTATTGGATATAAAAAATCCAAGAAATCCACCGGCAAGAACATTTCCGATGAAATCGTTAAACGCCAGTGTTTCCATTTCCTGACCCCCGGTGAAGTAATAATAGGCAAAGCCGGCTGCGGCTCCTATGAAAATACTAATCACAGATTTAATGAAGCGCGTCGATCGCACCAGCCCCTTAAAGCTTTGTTTTTCGGATTGTATCTCGAGCTTTTTGAATTGCATATATGTGTTTTTTTGGATATCCAAATATATAGATTTTTATTGGTTTTAGCAATATGAGAGAAAAATTGCGAACAAAACAACAATAGATTGTTAGATGTAAGTAGCTCAGTCGCAGAGTAAGTAGCCAGAAGTAGCTGAAAGCTCGAAGCTCGAAGCTGGAGAGCAAGGTTGCTTTCTTCTGCGATATAACCAAAGAACCAACAAAATTAGTTAATTATCCCATTTTAAATGCGTTAGGGTTTTTGTTAGATGTAAGAAAATTCGTACAACATTGATATTCTGTGATCGAACCTGAGAAATGCCGGAATTTTAAAAATTTGTTTTACAGGGTATTACAAAAGCTTAAGGCTGTAGTTTAAAATGGCGATTTTTCCTGTAAAGCCCTGGCAAGGGCGACCGTATGGTAATTTATACTCAGAAAATCAACAACCCAAGCCCCGGCAGGGGTGTCCCTATAACAGAAAAATTTTAGGGTGCAAAGAGGGTCACCACTGCCGTGGCTCTGGTTTTTTTGGGGGCTTTTTTTACCATACGATCGCCCCACTCCGAGGGCTTTAAGGATGTTACCAAAATTTATTGGTGTTTGGGAAATAACAACGCAAAATTTTACTACAGCCAAGTTTAACGGACTATTGCAGGCTAGAGCCGGGGGAAAAAGGAAGAAACAAAAAAAAACCGGGCAGAAAGTCTTCCGCCCGGTTTTTTCATACAAAATAAAATAAAAGGTCTACAATCCTTCAGGCTCCTGAAGGGGATCATTTTCATCATCTCCTTCATTCTTCTGGGATTCTTCTTCAAAATCGGCTTCCTCCTGCTGGCCTTCTTCAGGATCTACTTCATAATCCGACTCAGGCTCAGATTGAAAATCTTCCTGCTGCTGATCATTCGAATCCTGTTGCGAACCACCCTGTTGTCCACAGCCTACTAAAAAGGCCACGATAGCAATACCCACGCCCAGAGTAGACAGCATCTTTTTAAAAAATAGTTTTCGTAACATAGGTTCCAAGTTTTTCGTTTCCATGTTTAAATCCTCTAACACGAACCAATAAGCTGCATACTTAGCAACCTTTACATACTAAATCCACCGCCGCCGGTGCCGCCGGTGCCGCCACCGCCGGGATCCTGCTGTTGAGGCTGCTGACCGGGATCTTGCTGACCGGGACTTTGCTGTTGCGGATCTTGTTGTTCAGAACCGGGTTGTTGCTGTGGCATACGCTGTGTTGATTGTGTAGAACCACATCCGGCAAGAAAGCCTGCAATGCCAACAACTGCCACAAACTTGATCATCGACTTTTTAGAAAAAACCTTCTGTAACATAAAAAAAACATTTACTAGTTCAACATCAGCAAGTTGATCGTTGTTGAACTCCATAACAAAGTTTAAAACTCCACAAGAAAATTCCAAAAGAAGAAAGTAGTTTATGCTTTTTTGGGAAAGTGGAGAAAAAAGCGGAGATTAATAAAATTTCATTAACAACACCAACGGAAAATTAACTTTCTTAAGATTTTTGATTTTTTATTTTATCGTCAAAATCAATACTTTTGTCGATTGTTTTAAACTTTAACGAACAATTGTTTGTTTTCAGATTAGGGGCATGCGAAAGCAAAGAAAAACATCTCACTTCTCGCACTCCGGGAAAGCAAAGAAGTCGGATAAAAATTTCATAACAGATAACAATTATGGACAAGAAAACAATACTGATCATTCTGGACGGTTGGGGATACGGAAAAAAAGACAAATCGGACGGCATTCATAAAGGAGACTCTCCTTATTTTGACAGCCTTGTCAAAAAGTATCCCAACTCACGGCTGCAGGCTTCAGGAGAAAATGTTGGTCTTCCCGAGGGCCAGATGGGCAATTCGGAAGTCGGCCATCTGAACATAGGAGCCGGAAGAATTGTCTACCAGGATCTCGTAAAGATCAACCTGGCCGTTAAAGACAACAGCATTGCCGAAAACCCCGAGCTCGTCAAAGCATACCAATACGCCAAAGAGAACGACAAGCAAGTACATTTCATGGGGCTTGTATCTAAAGGTGGCGTTCACAGTAGCCAGGAACATCTTTACAAGCTTACAGATGTGGCCAAAGATTTCGGTCTCGAAAAAGTATTTGTTCATGCTTTCATGGACGGACGCGATACCGACCCCAAAAGCGGGAAAGGTTATCTGACCGAACTTATGGATCATCTGAAAACCTCCGTTGGTAAAGTCGCTTCAGTGGTGGGTCGCTATTATGCAATGGACCGCGACAAGCGGTGGGAACGGATCAAAGAAGCTTATGATCTGATCGTACATGGCAAAGGAGAAGAAAGCACCGACCTGCCGGGAGCCCTACAGGAATCTTACGATCAGGATATTACAGATGAATTCATCAAGCCCATTGTACACGTAGACGAAAACGGAAAACCGGTTGCCACAATACAGGAAGGTGACGTGGTGATTTTCTTCAATTTCCGGAACGACAGGGCACGTGAGCTTACACAGGTGCTGACTCAACAGGATATGCCGGAATACGATATGAAAACCATTCCGCTTCATTATTGCACCCTCACGCCTTATGATGTGACTTTCAAAAACATGCACGTGCTCTTTGAAAAAGATAACGTCAAAAACACCATGGGCGAGTATGTGGCCAAAAACGGGATGAAACAATTGCGTATTGCCGAAACAGAGAAATATGCACACGTGACATTTTTCTTTTCAGGAGGTCGTGAAGAGGTCTTCGAAAACGAAGACCGCATTCTCATCAATTCGCCCAAAGTTCGCACTTACGACTTGCAGCCCGAGATGAGCGCCTTCGAAGTAAAGGATGCTGTCGTGACAGAATTGAATAAAAATAAATACGATTTCATCTGTTTAAATTTCGCCAATGGAGATATGGTGGGCCACACCGGAGTTTATGACGCCATCATGAAAGCAGTCAAAGCCGTTGATAAATGCCTGAAAGACGTCGTGGAAGCCGCCAAAGCCAATGATTATGAAGCCATTATCATTGCCGACCACGGAAATGCCGACAATGCCATCAATTCCGATGGTTCACCCAACACGGCCCATTCCGTTAATCCCGTTCCTTTCATCTGGGTCAGCAAGGACCGCAAAGGGAAAGTGGAAGACGGCATCCTGGCAGATGTGTCACCCTCACTCCTGAAACTTATGGGTCTTGAACCACCCGAAGAAATGACGGGACATAGTTTGATCAATTTGGAATAAAACAATAAAATTTATTTACTTTGTACAGCAGTTTCATTTTTGAAACTGCTGTTTTTTTATAGCAATCATGATTCAAATTGACGACAAACTCATCAGTCTCGACCTTTTCCAAAAACACTTCCTGTGCGATTTGCCCAGGTGTTTGGGAAGTTGTTGCGTCGAGGGAGAATCCGGGGCTCCGCTTGAAGATGAAGAAACCGGAATATTGGAAGAACTCTATCCCCGGATCCGGCATCTTCTGTCAGAGGAGGCTGTTGAAATTATAGAGGAAAACGGCACCTGGAACGTGGACGATGACAACGACAAAGTAACGCCCATCATTCACGGCAGGGAGTGTGTTTATACCTATTTCGACAGCAATGGTGTCTGCAAATGTGCCATTGAGAAAGCTCATGACGAAGGAACAACCGATTTCAGAAAACCCATCTCCTGCCACCTTTACCCCATCCGCATCGACAAGCTCAGGGACGGGAAAGAGGCTATAAACTACCATGTGTGGCCCGTTTGCAATCCGGCAAGAGAACTGGGAGAGCAAGTCGGTATTCCCGTTTACAAATTTCTCAAAGAGCCCATAATACGCAAGTATGGCGAAACCTTTTTCAATGAACTGGAAGAGGTGGCTCTTTATCTGAAAGAACAGGAATCCACGGCCCCGGGGGAACTCAAATAAAAAAGCCCCCGCGTCTGCGGAGGCAGTATTTTACCCATTCATTCATCATTTCACCACTGCCTGGGTGATTTTTTTCAGTCCGTCAGAAACTTCCTGAAATACGGCATGCGCTTCGTCCCCAAATTCCCTGCCTTTTTTCTCATAGTTGCTCCAGGCAACATAAATGTTTCCATCGGTTTTTTCATAAACCGCTACACGGCATGGCAAAAGTGTCTGCACTTTCCGGCTTTCATCCTTACTCAGCAACTGATAGGCATATTTGCCATTGCAAAGCACAACAATCGTGGACGGAAGTACATCTTTTCCGCCCTTTTTCAACGTAGCCTGCATATCATGGTCGCCAGGAAGTGACCAACCCGATTCGGATGCCGCATCCCGGATCCGCTCAACGGTGGTTTCAAAATCATACCGGCTCTCTTTCTCAAAAGTCCCCGGATCTTTTTCCTGGCCGGTTGCCGATAAACTTATAGCACCTGCCATGATCCACATCCATAAAAAAATTGTCCGTTTCATAATAATATCGTTTTTAGCTTTACATTGAAACATCCAGATTTATCAAATTGTTCAATGCAACAAATGTTGCCTGATGTCTCTTTAACAAGTGCCAAACAGTGACATTCCTCATACCACTTTTGCCAAAATTTTCCGTTATTTTCAATCACAAAAATTTTTATTATGCAAGACCTGAAACAATACATTGAGACCAACGGTGACCGGTTTCTGGAAGAACTGTTCGAACTGATAAGGATCCCTTCCATCAGCAGTGAAGAGAAGCACAAAGACGACATGTGGCGTGCCTCGGAAAAATGGAAAGAGTTGATACTGCAGGCCGGAGCCGACAAGGCAGAAGTGATGAAAACCCAGGGGCACCCGGTTGTGTTTGCCCAAAAGGTTATTAACCAAAACGCCCCAACGGTCCTCGTTTACGGACACACAGATGTTATGCCGGTAGCTCCACTGGAAAGCTGGCACACAGATCCATTTGAACCGGTTGTGAAAGACAACAAAATATGGGCCCGTGGAGCTGACGATGACAAAGGACAGGCCTTTATGCATCTCAAAGCTTTTGAATATCTGGTCCGGACCAATCAACTCAATTGCAATGTCAAATTCCTGATCGAAGGAGAAGAAGAGATTGGTTCGCCGAATCTTCCTGAGTTTTGTAAAAACCACAAAGATCTGCTTTCGGCCGATGTCATCCTGGTTTCTGATACATCGATGCTGGCACCTGACGTGCCATCCATCACAACCGGCCTGCGGGGACTGGCCTATTGGCAGGTGGATGTCACCGGCCCTAACAGGGACTTGCACTCGGGATTATACGGAGGCGCCGTCGCCAACCCCATCAACGTTCTGTCCCGGATGATCGGTGAACTCATTGACGACAACGGACACATCACCATACCGGGATTCTATGATGATGTACTGCAAGTAAGCCGGGAAGAGCGACAGCTCATGGCAAAAGCCCCCTTTGATGAAGAAAAATACAAACAATCCATTGGTGTCCGGGAATTGAGTGGGGAAAAAGGGTTCACCACCCAGGAAAGAACCGGCATAAGACCATCATTTGATGCCTGTGGCATTTGGGGTGGACACACAGGCGAAGGAGCCAAAACCGTATTGCCATCGGAAGCTCATGCCAAGTTGTCTGCAAGACTGGTCCCCCACCAGGATCACCAGAAGATCGCCACACAATTTAAAACGTATTTCGAATCCAAAGCCCCGGCCTCGGTAAAGGTGAATGTATCAATATTGCACGGGGGCCAGGCTTATGTTTGCCCCATTGATATGCCGGCCTACCGGGCAGCTGACCAGGCTTACCTGGAAACATTCGGCAAACAACCCGTACCAGTGCGAAGTGGAGGTTCCATTCCCATCATATCAACCTTTGAACAAATTCTGGGCATCAAGTCCGTTCTAATGGGATTCGGACTTGAAAGTGATGCCATCCACGGGCCGAATGAAAATTTTCCACTCGAACAATTTTTTAAAGGCATTGAGACCATTCCATACTTTTACAAGTATTATGGCGAAATGGAAAAAGATAATAAGTAACAAACAAGACCGGGTTTTCCCCTCCGGATCTTTTTCCACACTTTAGCGTACTTAAGTACTACATCACAGGGCGGTGTCCCATGTTATTGCCATCAGGCTATAGGCCTGTATTGAAGACTAGCAATAACATGGGAGACCGCCCTGAATTTTTTTGAACGCCGCAAAAATTTTTTCATCCAGCGAATAAAAATCCCCCCTCTCAATCTATACTACCAAAAAATTCAAAAAACACTTTTTTGCCGCTTAACCTTATATTTTAAAGGGCACACCTCCAAAAAAACATTATTTTTTAATTTTTACCCCTGTTTTTGTTGTAGTTTTCAATAAAAACATCATATATTTGCAAAAACAAACCCCGAAAAAAACAACATTATGGCAGATTTAAGATTTTCCGCTTTGGATGACCTCAGAAAAAGAGCACCCAAAAAGGTAGAGGGAACCAGAATCCCCACTTCAGATTATTTTGGTGAATTGGTCTTTGACCGTCACAAAATGAAAAAGTATTTATCCAAAGAAGCCTTTCAGCATGTCATCCAGGCAATGGAAAAAGGAACAAGAATCGATCGCCGCATGGGCGACCAGATCGCTTTGGGGATGAAAGCATGGGCCATGGAAAATGGTGCAACCCACTACACCCACTGGTTTCATCCGCTCACAGACGGAACGGCTGAAAAACACGATGCATTTTTGACTTATGGCGAATACGGCAGCATGGTCGAAAGTTTTTCCGGCTCCCTGTTGGTCCAGCAAGAACCTGATGCTTCAAGCTTTCCGTCAGGCGGCATTCGCAACACATTTGAAGCACGGGGTTATACAGCCTGGGATGTATCGTCGCCGGCATTCATTATCGGAACTACACTTTGCATTCCAACCATATTCGTATCTTACACAGGCCATGCGCTGGATTATAAATTTCCGCTTCTGAAAGCATTGCATGCTGTGGATAAAGCAGCCGTGGATGTTTGTCAGTATTTTGACAAAAACGTATCAAAAGTATTCAGCAACCTTGGCTGGGAGCAGGAGTACTTCCTGGTTGACGAAGCCCTGTACAATGCTCGTCCCGACCTCACACTTACCGGGCGTACACTTATGGGGCACTCTTCAGCCAAAGACCAGCAGCTCGATGATCACTATTTCAGCTCCATCCCGGAACGAGTGATTGCCTTCATGGAAGACTTTGAGATTGAAGCTTACCGGCTGGGCATTCCCGTGAAAACCCGGCATAATGAAGTTGCCCCCAACCAGTTTGAGGTGGCACCCATTTTTGAGGAGACCAACCTGGCCAACGACCACAACCAGCTGATCATGGATCTCATGAAGAAGGTAGCCCGCAAGCATAATTTCCGTGTCCTTTATCATGAAAAGCCATTTAAGGGAATCAACGGTTCAGGAAAACACAACAACTGGTCACTAAGCACCGACACGGGTGTGAACTTGCTATCTCCAGGCAAAAACCCCAAATCAAACATGCAATTCCTGACCTTCCTGGTCAATGTGATGAAAGCCGTCCATGACAACCAGGATATCCTCCTGGGAAGCATCATGTCGGCCAGCAACTCTCACCGCCTGGGAGCCAACGAAGCCCCTCCGTCAATCCTGTCGGTGTTCCTGGGAACCCAGATTTCCGCCACACTCGACGAGCTTGAGTCCAGAGTGTCAGACAAAAAAATGACACCCGATGAAAAAACCGCATTGAAACTGGACATCGGCAAAATACCGGAGATATTACTCGACAACACCGACCGAAACCGGACATCGCCTTTTGCCTTCACAGGTAACCGCTTCGAGTACAGAGCTGTGGGATCAGCCGCCAACTGTGCCTCTGCCATGATCGTTTTGAATACGGCCGTTGCCCGCCAGTTGAAGATATTCAAGCAAGAGGTGGATGCCGGCATCGAAAATGGCATCAAAAAGGATGAAGCCATTTTCCAGGTAATCAAAAAATACATCACCGAGTCGAAAAACATCCGTTTCGACGGCGACGGATACAGCGAAGAGTGGGTCAAAGAAGCAGCCCACCGGGGATTGTCAAATATCTCAAGCGTACCCGAAGCCATCAAGACGTACCTGAGTGACAAATCCAAAAAATTGTTTACAGAGACAGGCGTTTTCAATGAATTTGAGCTGGAAGCCCGTACGGAAGTGGAACTTGAAAAATTCACCAAGAAAATCCAAATCGAAGCCAGGGTTCTGGGCGATCTGGCCATCAACCACATTGTTCCCACGGGTGTTCACTACATGAACACGCTTATTGAGAACGTCCAGGGATTAAAAGATGTCTTTGGTAGTGACGGAGACTATGAAGATCTGGCCGGAGACCGTCTCGACCTGATCAGGAAAATCTCTTATCACATCAAGAACATTAAAAACAAAACCAATGATATGGTTGAGGCCCGGAAAGTTGCCAATAAAGTGGAAGACATGGCGCAACAGGCCGAAATGTACGACCAGAATGTTCGTCCCTATCTGGATGACATTCGTTACCATATTGACAAACTGGAGTTGATTGTTGACAACTCCATGTGGCCCCTGCCAAAGTACAGGGAACTCCTTTTTGCCCGTTAGTAAACGGGAGAGGTTTTGACTCGGAAGTGCCTGCCGTTTTTTCGGCGGGCACTTTTTGTTGGGTTGAAGCCAAAATGGCACAGGGGCCAATAAAATATTTGATGCATTTTTTCGTTTCCGTTTTGGTTAATCGTATTTTTGGATATTGCATCAGATTTCAATCGCTTGTTCAAATATTAAATTGCCGGTGCACAGCCCCAGGTTTATTCTTTTAACAGGCATCATGGCCTTTCTGAATTGTGCAAAAATTTAACAACCGATTGTCATTGAAAAAAGCTTAAGAAACCCGGGTTATGCCTCTTATTCACCAACGCCATTTATTCCTTTTCATGCTTTCTGCCATTTACATTTTAATGATGAATGGTTGCAGCGCAGAAGCCCGGCTGGCTTCCGGTGTAGAGATATATGAAACAGGTGAATACCATGGGGCCATCGAAAAATTCCGAAGCATGGATTTTGACAACCGGTATTACAGAGCCCAGGCCTCCTATTACCTGGGTATGTCGTATTACAGGTCAGGACAGGGACAGCGGGCCGCAGCCTATTTGGAAAGAGCAATAAGATATGACCTTTCAAAACCAGAGGCCAATTTTTATGCAGGTCAGGCACTGCGCATGCGAGAGGAGTATGAAGATGCCATTGAATACTACGAAGCTTACCTGGAGCATGATGTGGGAAACCGGGCTGCCATCAACGGCATCCGCTCTTGCCGGAAGGCTTTGGACCCTCCTGAAGAGACCCGCCACGAAACCGAGATGGTAAGAGACCTGCGTTCCCGGGAAAGTGATTATTCCCCTGCCTTCGCAGGTGAGAACTACACGATGGTTTATTTTTCTTCCATGCGGGGTGGAGATAAAAAACGCAACACCAATCAAATCACGGGACAGGGAAGCTCTGTGATATATCAGTCATTACAAGACGGCCGGGGAGGCTGGGAAGACCCAACCCCATTCATCGGCAACGAGGAACTCCAGGAGGATGATGGAACCCCTGCATTTTCTCAAGACGGAAAAGAGATGTTTTTTACCCGTTGCACTTTCCCCGACGATGGCCCCGAAGGGTCTTCCATCATGGTGATGAAACGATCCGGAGGCCAGTGGAGCGAGCCCGAAGAAATCCCTTTAGGACCCGATAGCCTGGTTTTTGCCCATCCGGCCATTTCTCCTGACGGAGATACGCTCGTTTTTGTCTCTGATATGCCGGAAGGACACGGGGGAAAAGACCTGTGGAAAGTAACAAGAACTTCGGGTGGTGAATGGGGCGTACCTGAAAATATGGGTCAGGAGTTCAATACTCCGGGCGACGAAATGTTTCCCCGGTTCCGAAGTGACGGAAGACTTTATTTCTCATCCGACGGGCTTGTCGGATATGGCGGACTCGACATCTTTGAAGCAACCTACCGGGAAGAAGAGGAGGAATGGGATGTTCAAAACATGGAACGCCCCATCAATTCGCCGGCCCACGATTTCGGCATTGTTTTCCGCGGCAACAGAAATATCGGGTTTTTCTCCTCTTCGCGTGGCAGCTACCGGGGAGTTGACGACATTTATGAATTTGAGCTTCCCGTTATACAGGCCGTTTTCAAGGGACGTGTAACCAACCGATCCGGTGAACCTGTAACCAATGCCCGCATTCAGGTGGTCGGGAATAATGGCACCAACATGACGGCGAGCACATCAGAGGAGGGGCGGTTTAATTTCGTGCTGGAACCCGAAGCCGAATACATCATCATGGCTTCGGCCCCCGGATATTACAATGGCAGAGTTTCGCTTTCCACAGAAGGCATGGAAGAGAGTGAAGAGTTTGAGAAAACCATTGTGCTGGAAAAAACTGAAAAGGAAGAGCAATAATTATCCTACCAATATCTGATGCAGAAATCATTAATCAAGCACATAAAACCCCATTTTTTCGGGATGATCCAACACTTTCCGGTGCCCATGCAATTCTTTCAGCATCTTCAGGGCAACCAAGTCGCCACCGGCTGCAATGATATATAAATACCCGAAAAGCCACCACCCGAAAGAACCATTGAAAAGGGATATGGCAAAGGGAAAAGCCCCGAGCACAAACAAAGGAAGTATTGCGCCGAAACGATACCAGCGCACCCGAATCGGACGAGTACAGTGGCAATAGGGTGTATAAGTTGAGCGCTCAAAACCGAATTTAATAGATTTATACCCTCCCCGGGCAAAAGCCCCAAAAATCAATGCATGAAGGAGCTCGTGCATGGGAATGCCAAAAACAAGTAATAGCATAAACAAAAAAACTTCACTCCACTCCCATCCCGTGAAAGGGTGAAAACCGTGCAAAACAAAAAACGGAATGCCGGTTGCAAACAAAACCGGCAAAATCATTCCCGCTGCTTTTCGCGCGGTCTCCTCTATAGTCATCGATATTTCAGTCATAATTCAATTTGTAATCAATCCAAATGCGCCTTCTCCAAGAAAATTT
>JBNJDH010000030.1:0-15524 GCA_051744695.1 Bacteroidota bacterium
CGTTTTTCAGAAGGCGCTGATTCGGGGTCAGCAGGCGCTTTTCGTTTAGTAGTTCTACAATCAAAAAATCTAACAATCTCATGTTTCGGTGGTTTTTGAAAAAATGTCATCAACGTGAACAATCTTTCTTTTATTTTGTCTTCATATAAAAAAAGTATGATATAAATTTAATTTAAAATTTTTGTATTGAAAATTAAGTTATTATATTTGTAAACGAAAACATATAAAAAGACAATGATATTATGAGGTTTTCCAGGCGCGTACATTACGGACTTGTTTTTTTGCTGCAATTGCATTACATCTGGCCCGGGCACAAAGCGGTTAAGGAACTTGCCGATTCGGGGGGGTTGCCCCGGAAATTCCTGGAAAGCATTGCTTCTGATTTTCGAAAGGGAGGGTTTGTTGAAGTCAAACGCGGATCCCAGGGTGGATATCGGCTGGCCCGTCCATTAAAAGAAATCACTTTGCTGAGTGTGCTCCGATGTCTCGACCCTGAGTGGGAGAGACAGACAACAGAAAGAGGGCCGGAACAGCCGGCTAAACAGGAAACCGTGCAGGAATTTTTAAAGCAAACATCCCAGGCTGTGAATCAGGTGTTTGATGGCATAACCCTTGATGCATTGCCCGCCATGAATACGGAAGATGACAATGTGATGTATTATATCTGAATGCGCTCATTAGGAATAAATTAGCCAACTGAACACAAAACCAAAAAACACAATCGTTATGACCAGGATAGCAAAAAACATGGTAGAACTGGTGGGCAATACCCCGCTGGTGAAGATCAATAAACTTAACAAGGATGCCGGTGCCGAAGTGGTGGCTAAACTTGAATCATACAATCCCGGCGGTTCGGTCAAGGACCGTCCGGCACTGGGTATGATCGAAGCGGCCGAAAAAGAGGGATTGCTTGATCCCGAAACGGTAATCATCGAACCCACCAGTGGCAACACGGGTGTGGGCCTCGCTATGGTAGGGGCCGTGAAAGGATATAAGGTGATTTTGATCATGCCCGAAAGCATGAGCATTGAGCGCAGAAAACTACTTAAGAAATTTGGCGCAGAATTGATGCTTACCCCGGCTACTGAAGGGATGAAAGGTGCAATTGCCAAAGCCCGCGAATTGGCTGAATCGTATGAAAAATCCTTCATCCCGCAGCAGTTTCAGAACAAGGCCAATCCGGATGCTCACTACAGGACCACCGCCAAGGAGATCCTTGATGACACTGATGGTGAGGTAGATGTATTTGTTTCAGGTGTAGGAACCGGCGGAACGATTACTGGTGTGGGCCATCACCTGAAAAAGAAAAAGCCTGATGTAAAAGTGATTGCTGTTGAACCTGCTGCATCTCCTGTTTTATCGGGAGGGAAGCCTGGTCCGCACAAAATACAGGGCATTGGTGCCGGTTTTGTTCCCGAGATTCTCGACCGCAGTGTGATAGATGAGGTGGTAACAGTGGAAAATGAGGACGCTATTCACACTTCCCATCAAGCTGCAAGTGTTGAGGGAATGCTGGTGGGATATTCATGTGGCGCTGCATTGTGGGCGGCTACGCAACTGGCCAAAAGAGAAGAATTCAAAGGAAAACGGATCGTTGTTCTGATGCCTGATACCGGCGAGCGGTACTTGAGTACTTTTGAGATGTAAGGTCTTGCCGGACATCAGTGGAAAAATCAAAGGCAGGCTTCAACAGTAGTTGGGGGCTGCCTTTTTTCGTTTATATCAAATTCTCCCGGGTTTTGATGTTTTGAGAAGTGAAATTTAGGTGGTAAATTGTGAAAAATCAAAAAAAATGATCCGGGAAAGATATGCCCGCAAATTCTCGACATTCATCGACGGTCAAAACAGGTTTGGTTACAGCCATTTCCGTGGTGGCAGCCAATATGATCGGGACAGGTATTTTTACCAGCCTGGGGTTTCAGTTGGATGATATTCCCCGGCCTTTTACCATCCTGGTATTGTGGGCCGTTGGAGGCATTGTTGCTTTATGCGGGGCTTTCTCTTATGGAGAGTTGGGCAGTGTATTTCCCCGTTCAGGTGGTGAATATCATTTCCTGCAAAAACTCTATCATCCACTGGCTGGGTTTCTTGCCGGATGGGTTTCTTTTGTCGCCGGGTTTAGCGCCCCTGTTGCCGCTGCGGCCATTGCTGCAGGACAATATGGTTTTAGAGTGTTTGCGGACATTGGTTGGATACCCGGAGATATTCAGGCAGGAGCAGTGAAAGTCATGGCTTGTTTTATGGCCTTATTGATTGCGTGGGTTCACACCCGGAAGATGAAAACAATCAGCCTGTTTCAGAATTTTTTCACCTGGCTGAAAGTTGCATTGATTTTGGTGTTGATCGGGGCCGGATTTACTTTGGCTACACCACAAGACATTAGTTTTGCTCCCGGGCCGGAAACGCTATCTTCTGTTTTTTCCGGAGCATTTGCGGTATCGCTTGTTTTTGTGATGTACTCTTATTCGGGGTGGAACGCGTCGGCCTACATCATTAATGATATTAGAAATCCACGTCGCAACCTTCCCATGTCGCTTTTTCTCGGAACCCTTCTGGTCGCCTTGCTTTATATTCCCGTGAACGGGGTTTTTCTTTATTCCACTCCGATGGATATCATGGCCGGGAAAGAAGAAGTCGGTTATATTGCCGGTCAATATATTTTCGGCGAAACCGGCGGCATCATCATGGGGGTCCTGATTTCGCTGGGTCTGGTTTCAGCAATTAGTTCCATGACCTGGGCAGGTCCCCGCGTCATCCAGGTGATGGGGGAGGACTATAAAATTCTCCGGTTTTTTGCTGCTATGAACAGAAACCGGATTCCTGTAAGGGCCATTGCCATACAGACAACTTTGGTTTTGCTGATGGTTCTTACTTCTACTTTTGAGCAGGTTATTTATTTTGTGGGTTTTACACTGACACTCTCTTCATTTCTGGCGGTGTTGGGTGTTTACATCATAAGGGCGCGTGGTTGGTCAAAAGACGCTAATTACAAAACCTGGGGCTATCCCGTGACGCCCGCGCTTTTTTTGGCGGTAAGCGGGTGGATGATGATTTATATTGTGATAGACCAGCCACGGGCCGTGTTGTTTAGTCTGCTCACATTGCTGATAGGGGTGATCATTTATTATATGGAAAAAGTGTATAAAAAAAGGTATGACAAACAGACCACTAATACAAAAGGCATCGGGTGAATATGAGCCCTTCAATCCCGAAAAACTCCAAAGTTCCCTTCAAAGGTCGGGTGCCGGGGAAAAAATAGCCAAAGAGATTGCCTCGGATATACTCAACTGGATAGAAGAGGGCGTCTCTACCAAAAAGATTTATGGCCGGGCATTCAGGCTACTCAGGAAAAAGCGCAGAAGTACTGCTGCCCGCTATAGCCTGAAAAAAGCCATCATGGAATTGGGGCCTTCGGGCTATCCTTTTGAGCATTTTGTGGGGCATCTGTTTGAGTTTTTGGGATACGCCGTGGAAGTGGGACAAACCGTCAATGGACAATGTGTAACCCATGAGGTTGATGTTGTGGCGACAAAAGGGAAGGAACAGCATTTGGTTGAATGTAAATACCACAATAGTCAGGGGAAATTTTCCAGTGTTCAGGTTCCCTTGTACATTCGCTCCCGGGTGAACGATATTATGGAAACCAGGCTCAAACTTCCCGAATTTTCCGGGTTTACCTTTTATGGCTGGATTGTGACCAATACACGGTTCACTTCGGATGCTTCGGATTATGGCCGATGCAGCGGGTTAAACCTGATCAGTTGGGATTATCCACGGGGCAGAAGTTTGAAAGAACTGACCGAAAAATACAATGCTTTTCCCGTAACTGCACTCACGCATTTAACAAAAGCCCATAAACAGCATCTTCTTAAGAAGGAGATCGTCCTTTGCAGGGAGCTTGCCCGGAAATTGGAAATTCTGGAAGCGCTTCAGTTATCGGAGCAAAAACAAAAAAAAGTCGTTGCTGAGATCAATGAGCTTTGTGATGGGCAATAATCTTTTCTTTTGAGCAATATATTATTTCCCAAAATGTTAAGAAAATCCCGCGAGAAAATGCATCATTTTTTTGCGGCAAGTGTTGTGCGATTCCGCTAAACATTCTATATTTGCAACGCATTTGAGGGGCACAGCCGGTAAGGGGCGTTTCTCGATCATCAAAAAAAGATTCGGAACGTCGGATTTTAAAAAACAAATTAAATTTAAAATTCCTCAGTAGCTCAGTTGGTTAGAGCAACGGACTGTTAATCCGTGGGTCGTAGGTTCGAGTCCTACCTGAGGAGCAGAAAATGAAGACCGTCAGTTTTTGGCGGTCTTTTTTTGTTTGATACCCCCGCGGAAAACCATCACGCTACATCCTGTTTAAAAAAAAGGATATTACAAGCGTTTGCCCCAAAGTTTTGGGCATGATGCATTTATAATGGAGGCGCTTTTTCAATAAATTCCCCGGACACAATACAGCGAAAAAAAAAAGGCCAACTTGCATGGTTGGCCCTTTTAGCTATTTGCATGAGATAAAAGATTTCTGCCTTGGTTTGAATGCAAATTATTCAAGCAGAGAGTTCAGCATCCACATTGTTTTCTCCTGTTCGGAGATGAAGTCGCTCATCAAAGCCTGAGTTCCTTCGTCGTTTGCTTTATCGGCTACCTCCAGTATTTCACGCTCCATTTTTACCAAAGCGCTCATATTCTCCAATGTGGCCTCCACGAGCTTAGTCCCTTCACATTCATCTTTGACAACCTTGATCTTTGAGTTTTTCAGGTAATCATCGAAAGTATGAAGGGGCTGGCCGCCCAATGTCAGAATGCGCTCGGCAACTTCATCGATCTTTTCGGCGGCATCGTTATATAATTCTTCAAATTTTCCGTGAAGCGTGAAAAACATTTTGCCTTTGACGTTCCAGTGGAAACCGCGGAGGTTTTGATAATAAACCTGGTAGCTGGCTAAAAGAACATTCAGTTTTTCATTCACTTCTTTTGTCTCCTTGAGTCCTAAAAGTTTGTTTACGTCTTTCATAATTCTATCTTTTTGGTTTTTGTTTGGAACAAAAATATCAAATATTAAAACATTGATCAAATTGATTCAAATTATCGAATATAGATTGGATTTATATTTAAAAATTAACAATTAAGTCATTCTTTTCTTCTTGGCATTTCTCTTCGCTTTTATTAAATTGATAACGAATTGACTGAGATGAAACCAGGTGGAAGTTATGGATCGCAGAACTTTTTTCAGGCTGGCCGGAGGAGGTTTAACCTCGTTTCTTTTTTTTCCCGCGGTAACGGATCAACCCCGGAATATAAAATTTTTTCGTTCAGTCGTTGCCGAAAATAATGAATCAGCGATGAGTGAGTATACGCCTTCTTATGTTGACCTGCACCGGAAAGGAATCCTGAAAGAGCGGGCTGGTATTTTGAAAGATATGATGCAGCGGTGCACGTTATGTCCCCGCGAATGTGAAACCGACCGTCTGCGTGGCCGACGGGGGGATTGCAATGCCCGCGACCGTGTTGAAATAGCTTCCGTGGCTCCCCATTTTGGCGAAGAAGATGAATTGGTTGGGGAGGGTGGTTCCGGGACCATTTTCTTCACCAATTGTTCCTTGTTATGTGTCTTTTGCATCAATGCCGACATTAGCCAGGGGGGACATGGACGTGAACAGTCCGATAAAGCCCTGGCCCGGGCCATGCTGAAGGTCCAGGAGATGGGCTGCCATAACCTGAACCTTGTGACGCCGACTCATTACGCGGCCCATATCGTCAGTGCCCTTGATATTGCTGCCGGAGAAGGGCTTCGTTTGCCGGTGGTTTACAACACCTGTGGATGGGAAAAAACAGAGATATTGAGATTGCTGGATGGTGTCGTGGATGTCTATCTGGCCGATTTTAAGTATTACGATCCGGAAGCGGCTGATAAATATTCCCCGGGGGCTTCATCCTATCCGGAGATCACCAAAAAAGCCCTTTTGGAAATGAACGACCAGGTAGGTGTGGCGCGGGCCGATCCGGACACCGGGTTGATCAACCGGGGACTGATGATCCGGCATTTGGTGATGCCCAACAATGTTTGTGACTCGGACAAGATTATGAGGTGGATTGGCAAAAACCTGCCGAAGGATACTTATGTGAATATCATGTCTCAGTATGCACCTGTGCATAAAGCCGATGAATATCCTGAAATCGACCGGCGCATTACCACAGATGAATATCGCCGGGCAGTGAAAGCCGCACGGGATGCGGGTTTGAGGCGGGCAGTATTGCAGACGGGGTGAAAAAATAAAAAATGGGCCACTGAACAGGTCAGCAGCCTTTTTTTACCCTAATTTTTCCGGGAAGGGGGAAACCTCTTTTGGTCAACTTTTCTTCGCATTTTTTTCTGCAATCAGATTCAGAGCCGAACCGGCTTTGAACCATTCGATTTGTTGCTGATTGTATGAATGCAGGGTCCGGATGATGTCTTTTGTTCCATCGTTGTGGACAACCTCGATATTTATGGGTTTGTTGGGTGCAATCTGGTCCAGGTCCAGAAAGTTAAAGGTGTCATCCTCCCGGATTTTGTCATAGTCGGCCTCATTCTCAAAGGTGAGGGCCAGCATTCCCTGCTTTTTCAGGTTGGTTTCATGAATTCTTGCAAAGCTCTTGACCAGTACGGCTTTTACGCCCAGATGTCGCGGTTCCATAGCTGCATGCTCACGAGAGGAACCTTCGCCATAATTGTGGTCGCCCACAACAACCGTAGGGATGCCTTTGGCCTTGTAAGCGCGTTGAACTTCCGGTACTTTACCATATTCGCCTGTCAGTTGGTTTTTGACTTTGTTGCTTTCGTGATTGAAAGCATTCACAGCGCCGATCAGCAAATTGTCGGAGATGTTGTCGAGGTGGCCACGGAATTGAAGCCAGGGACCGGCCATGGAAATATGGTCGGTGGTGCATTTCCCTTCGGCTTTGATCAGGAGTTTGGCTCCTGTGATGTTTTGCCCGTCCCATGGTTCAAAGGGTTCCAGTAGTTGAAGCCGCTTGCTGTCGGGTTTCACGTTAACTTCAACTTTAGAGCCGTCTTTAGCTGGTGGTTGATAACCGGCATCTTTGACATCAAATCCTTTTGGAGGCAACTCAAATCCGGTTGGCGGATCGATGCAGACCTCTTCCCCTTTTTCATTGGTGAGGGTGTCAGTCATGGGATTGAATCCCAGTTCGCCGGATATGGCCATGGCGGTCACCAGCTCTGGAGATGCCACAAAGGCGTGGGTGTTGGGATTTCCGTCAGCCCTTTTGGCAAAATTGCGGTTGAAGGAGTGGACAATCGTGTTTTTTTCCTGTTTCTCGGCGCCTTCGCGCGCCCACATACCGATGCAAGGGCCGCAGGCATTGGCAAAGACTTTTCCGCCCATTTTTTCAAATAGGTTGATGTAGCCGTCCCGTTCTATGGTATACCGGACCTGTTCGGAACCCGGGGTGACTGTAAAATCCGATTTCACTTTCAGGCCTTTGTCCACCGCTTGCTTGGCAATGGATGCAGCCCTGGAAATATCCTCGTATGATGAGTTGGTACAGGAGCCGATAAGTCCGACTTCAACTTTTGCGGGCCAGCCGTTTTTTTCAGCTTCTTCGCGAACTTTGGAGATAGGTGTGGCCCGGTCCGGCGTAAACGGTCCATTGATGTGGGGTTCCAGGTGGTTGAGGTCAATCTCGATCACCTGGTCGAAAAATTGTTCCGGGTTTGCATAGGCCTCGGGGTCTCCTGTCAGATGTTCTTTGATTTTCAGGGCTTCATCAGCCACATCATCGCGGTTGGTGGCCCGCAGATAACGTTCCATCGCTTCGTCGAAGCCAAAGGTGGAGGTGGTGGCCCCGATTTCCGCTCCCATGTTTCCGATGGTTCCTTTCCCTGTAGCTGAAAGGGATTCAGCCCCTTCTCCGAAATATTCGAGAATATGGCCGGTTCCGCCTTTCACTGTGAGGAGGCCGGCGACTTTCAGGATGATGTCTTTTGGAGCCGTCCACTTGTTGAGCTTTCCGGTAAGTTTCACCCCAATGAGTTTGGGAAATTTCACTTCCCAGGGCATACCGGCCATGACATCCACGGCATCAGCGCCTCCAACGCCCACGGCGATCATGCCAAGTCCGCCGGCATTTGGGGTGTGTGAGTCAGTCCCGATCATCATGCCACCCGGAAATGCATAGTTTTCGAGCACTACCTGGTGGATAATGCCTGCACCGGGCTTCCAGAATCCTAGACCATATTTGTTGCAAACGGAACTGAGGAAATCATAAACCTCCTGATTGGTTGATTGGGCCGTTTTCAGGTCCTCTCCTGCCTCTTTTTTGGCCTGGATCAGGTGGTCGGCATGTACCGTGGAAGGAACGGCCACTTTGTCTTTTCCGGCCTGCATGAACTGCAACAGGGCCATTTGGGCAGTGGCGTCCTGCATGGCCACGCGGTCGGGCGTAAAGTTGACGTAGGATTGGCCCCGTTCGAAGGGCTTTGACGGGAATCCATCGGCAAGATGGTTGTAGAGTATTTTTTCTGTGAGGGTAAGGGGGCGTCCCAGAAGTGAACGGGCGGTTTTTACTTTTTCGTCCATTCCGGCATAAACCCTTTTAATCATTTCGATGTCGAACGCCATGGTAAAATTGTTTTTTGTAACGTGTTTTGGAGCTTTGTTTTCGGATTGACAAAATTAGCGAAAAGTTGTGGTTTTTTTTGTAATCGTCGTTGAGGAACCTTGGTTTTTTTGGTCGAAAAAAAGCCCCCTTCAAAAAGAAGGAGGCTTTTTCAAAATGAATATGATTAAACCATATTAAGCTTTGTCAACTTTGGCCATGTGCTGGGCAAGTTCTACTACCTTGCAGGAGTAACCCCACTCATTGTCGTACCAGCTCACAACTTTAACGAAGTTGTCGTTCAAACCGATTCCGGCGCCGGCATCGAAAATTGAAGTGCGGGAATCGCCGAGGAAGTCGTTTGAAACGACAGGCTCGTCGGTATATCCGAGTACGCCTTTCAATTCGCCTTCAGATGCTTCTTTCATGGCTTTGCAAATGTCTTCATACGAAGCACCTTTTTCCAGACGGCAGGTCAGGTCAACAACCGATACGTCAGGTGTGGGGATGCGGAAAGCCATACCTGTCAGTTTGCCGTTCAGCTCGGTGATTACTTTACCTACAGCCTTAGCAGCTCCGGTAGAGGAAGGGATCACGTTCTGTCCGGCTGCACGTCCGCCGCGCCAGTCTTTCATAGAAGGACCGTCAACGGTTTTCTGAGTAGCTGTAGTGGCATGAACGGTAGTCATCAGACCTTCAACGATGCCAAACTTGTCGTGCAGTACTTTCGCAACAGGAGCAAGGCAGTTGGTTGTACAAGAAGCGTTGGAAACGAAATCCATGTCCTTGGTGTACTTGTCCTGGTTGACTCCCATGACAAACATTGGGGTATCGTCTTTGGACGGAGCGGACATGATCACCTTCTTCGCACCGGCTTTCAGGTGACCCTCAGCTTTTTCCTTGGTCAGGAAAAGTCCTGTAGCTTCTACAATGTACTCAGCTCCGATCTCGCTCCATTTCAGGTTCGCGGGATCTTTTTCTGAAGTTACACGGATGGCGTTGCCATTAACAACCAGCTTTCCGTCTTTCACTTCAACGTCACCGTCGAAACGGCCGTGAGTTGAGTCGTATCTAAGCATGTAAGCCATGTAATCAACATCAATCAAGTCGTTGATCCCGACTACCTGTACATTGTCTTCCTTTACAGCAGCACGGAATACCAAACGTCCGATACGGCCAAAACCGTTAATACCAATTTTAACTTTTGACATATTTTCGCTTTTTTAGAGATTATAATTAATATAACTTCTCGTTTTCGAGGTACAAAAGTATAAAATCATAGGAAAAACATCAAGAAATAACGTGCTGAATTTCTTAAATAAACGTTAAGAAAAAGGCTGAGAAGGTATGAATCAGCGTTTGATGCTATTGATATCAGAACCATCACTTCAATTTTTTAACATAAAAAAAGGAACAATTCCTTTGTTCCTTTCTGATGTTTTGACAAAAAATAATACCGTTCCTTTACCCGGTTTGTGGTGGAAATGCTTTCCGGGTGAAAAACCGCTGAAGGGTGTTTTGCGTTTTAGATAATCAAATTAATGAATGGACAAATAATGTCTCTATCCGGGATTTAACCAACTACCGGAATTTGAATTTTACGCACGAATTTCTTCGGTTTCTGTTTCATCCCCCTGGCCATAAGCCGGACAGTCCTGAACCGATTTGCAAGATGAAAAAGCCATTGCCAGAAACAATAATGCGGTAGCTAAGTAAGCTGTTTTCTTCATGATTGATAATTTTTGCTTGTAAAAGTAAAAGGTTTGTTCGATAATCGCAAAATTTGTACTTGATTTTTCTTCTTAACGTATAGAAGTGCTTCAGGGTTTCGAAAAAAAAACTTTTTTTGGTGAACCTTTATTTTTGATTGAGCAATAAAATTTCCCCAAATCAGGAAGAAGTATTAACTTTGAATGCCGGAATTTTTTGTAAAATTAGATGCCGGGGTGTAGAGAGAAATCAAACTCTTCATTTGTTTTCATAACAAACAGATGTTGCTTGGCAAAGCAACCAAAATTATAAAAAGAAATTTATTATGCAGATTCAAGACTTGCAAGGTTCTATCGTGGCCATAGTGACCCCCTTTAAGGATACAGGAGAGATCGATTTTGAGACTTTTGATGAGTTGGTGGAGTTTCATATCGACAATGGCACCGATGGCATTGTAGTTTGCGGAACCACGGGCGAAACCCCCACTTTGAGCGAAATTGAGGATGCCCAACTCATAGAGCGATGCGTTAAGAAAGTAAACGGACGGGTGCCCGTCATTGCCGGAACAGGTAGCAATTCTACCGCCGACAGTATAAAATATAGTAAAAACGCCGTGAAAGTTGGAGCCGATGCGCTTTTGGTTGTTACACCTTATTATAACAAGCCTTCGCGCCGTGGCATCGTTAAGCATTTTTCTCAGATTGCCAAAAATGTGGATGCACCCATCATTCTCTATAATGTACCCGGGCGTACCGGTAGCGTTATTCAACCTTCAACCGCTGTTGAGCTTGGAAGAAATTATAAAAACATCGTGGGGATTAAAGAGGCGGCCGGTGATATGAATGCTTTTGCTGAATTGTTGGCAACACGTCCTTCAGGTTTTAAAGTGTATAGTGGTGAGGATTTTCTTTCTTTTTCTGCCAATTGCCTGGGTGCCGATGGTTGCATTTCTGTGATCGCCAATCTGATTCCCTCGGATTTTCATAAAATGATGAAATCATCTATCGATGGCGATGTGGAAACAGGTCGCAAACTATTTTTTAAGTATCGGCCTCTCATGGAACTGATGTTCCTGGAATCGAACCCGCTGCCGGTTAAAACGTCTCTGGCGCTCATGGGACAGGTAAAAGAAATATTCCGGGCTCCCCTTTGTGAGATGGAAGATGAGAACCGCGAACAACTCAAAATGGAGTTGAAGAAGCTAAAGCTGCTTTGATTGTAGAAAGAAATCGTATTATTTATTAGCCTTATTCTCTTGGGGGTTAATTCTTAAATTTTTAATAAAACACCGGGTGTTAGTAAAATAGCATCCGGTGTTTTTGTTTCTGGTGTTACGACATTAAGTTGCCAGGAGTCTTTTTTGCCCCACCGATATTTTTTATGTTTTAAAAATATAGATATATTTGCCCCCGATTTTGGTGATTGGTCATGATGTCTTCATGATCAATAAAAGGGAATCCGGTGAGAATCCGGAGCTGTACCCGCAGCTGTAAGCTCTTTAATTTACGGTTTGAATATTACTCTTGCCACTGTTGACATTGATTAATTAACAATGATCCTCTATTTTACTGATAACTGATCATTGATAACTGTTCACTGTTTTCGGGAAGGTCAATTCAAACCAGAGCAAGCCAGAAAACCTGCCAGATCAAATACTTAATCAAAAACATTTTGCTTCCGGGTAAGAAGTATATGTTCAGAGCATTCGCGCGCGTGTTCGGCATGTTTTTCCTCAGGTTGCAAGGTGGAATAATTTCGAATTAAAATTATTTTAACCATGCAAAAGTTTTGTTTTATTGTTCTTGCTTTTTTATTTGGATTCTCTACTATTCTTCACGCTCAACAATCCCGGTTAACCGGAAGGGTCATCGATGCAGATAACGGAAAACCGTTGCCCGGTGCACATGTTTACATCCAGGGAACCAACATCGGTACAGCCGCCAATAATAAAGGCGCTTATCAGCTCCGGAAACTTGAATCGGGTACCTATGAGGTAATTCTATCCTATTCTGGTTATAAACGAATAAAAGATACTGTTCGCCTTGATGATGAAACCATGATCCGGAATTATGAGCTGAATCGCTCAGACAAAAGTCTGGGCGAGGTGGTGGTCACCGGTACCGGCACAGCACATCATCTCAAAAATGCGCCGGTTCCCACCGAGCTTATTTCATCTAAAGCCGTGGAAAGTGTGGAGGCTTCCGATTTCAATGAACTTATGAAGTCGGTCAGTCCTTCGTTTGATTTCAGCCCCAATAGAATGGGCTCCTTTATGACCATTAACGGGTTGGGGAATGATTACATCACTGTGCTGATTGACGGAAAACGCATGTATGGTGATATTGGCGGCAATAATGATTTGAGCCGGCTTAATCCCGATAACATTGAAAGGGTAGAAGTGTTGAAGGGTGCTTCATCCCTGCTTTATGGTTCTGATGCCATCGCGGGGGTGGTCAACGTGATCACAAAAGAAAAGGAGCAAAGTGTTGATTTGACCAACCATACCCGGCTAAAGAGCTACAACACCTGGCAACAGCACAATTCGGTGGATATTAATGCGGGCCCTTTCAGCTCCCGGACATCCTTTACACGAAAGAGCAGCGACGGCTGGCAATTGAGCGATTATGAGCTGGATGACGGCGAACCGGTCGAAACCGATGCCAAAGCTCAAAATGCTTATCAGGATTATACCCTGAATCAGAAGCTGGAATACAAAGCTACACCCAATCTGGATTTCTACGTGGAAGGCTCGTATTACGAGAAGGAAGTTTATAATCCCCAATCCGTTCGTAGTTACGATTACAATTATGAAGACCTGACTTACGGGGCGGGAGCAAAATACAGGCTTGATGATCGTGATTATGTCTCCCTTGATTATCACCACGATAAATATCTTTATTTTTACCGCTACAACCAAAATTATCGCGAATACGCCGAGGGAGACCGCAAGCAAAATAACGATCAGCGTCTGGACAACGTGCAGGCAAAATATGTAAACCATATTTCAGGGAACAATACCCTGACGCTGGGGGCCGATTACATGAATGAACAGATGTTTTCCGATGACCGTGTCATTGGAGATGAAGCAGAAGCCTATACCATGGCTTTGTACGCCCAGGAGGAGCTCACCTTTTTTGATGCCATGGATGTGGTTGCTGGTCTTCGCTATGTCAATCATAAAGAGTTTGGCAGCGCTTTTACGCCTAAAGTCTCTTTGCTCTACAAAACCGGCAACGTGAATCTGCGCGGGACCTATGGCTTCGGTTTCAAAGCCCCCACTTTAAAAGAGCTTTATTACGACTACGAAAGACGTGGTCGCGTGTACATGGGCAATGATGAGCTGGATCCGGAGGAATCTGAGTTCCTGTCTGCCGGTGTGGAATACATCAACAACGATCTTTCCATTAGCGTCACCGGATACCGGAATGATGTAGACAACATGATCGAGTATGAAACGGTGGATTTGGAGCCGGGAGATGATGAAGATGGCATCAAAGCGCGCCGGAAACACTTCAATATTGAAGAAGCCCGCTCGCAAGGCATCGATTTTTTGTTTGATGTAAAAGCCGGATATGGTTTTACTATAGGCGGGGGTTACAGTTTTGTGGATGCCATGAACCTTACCAGTGATGTGAGACTGGAAGGGGTGGCCCGGAATTATGGCAATGTCCGTTTGGGGTACGATCGCCAATGGAATCAATACGACTTGAATGCCAACATTATTGGTCGCATCCAGGATGAAAAATTTTATGATGACGGGAATGCCAGCGCCTATAACATTTGGAAACTGACCACTCGCCACGGTTTTTCAGGCCTGGGGAATTTCAAACTTGAAGTATCGGCCGGTATTGATAACATTTTTGATTTTGTGGATGACAGCCCTTACGGTTCGCATTACGGGACTTTGTCGCCCGGCCGGACCTATTTTATGGCCCTGAAGGTCAACTTTGCCGGGTGAATGACTGGCTGAATATGATGAGGTTGTGGATATTTGGATTGAATATTTAAAAGATGCATGAAATGGGTAAAAATAACTCCCTGTTCCCGGTGTTCTGGCTTTTTCCGGTGCTGTTGCTGACGCTTATGTCCTGCGGTTCACAGGAAAAGGAAGAAAACGGAACAGAAAGTTCCGGCAATTGGCAGGAAGTGACGCTCAAATATGCGCAGGATCTTAAGATTGAAAAAAGAGCTGGCGAAACCCGGTTAACCATTTTCCCGGAAGGCAGCGAATCGGAACGAAACCCGGAGACTTTTCGACTGGTTTCTGACAGCGCCGAAGCTGTTTCTTCCGAAAACGCAATACCGGTGCCTTGTAAAAAGATCGTTTGTCTTTCATCCACCCAGCTGGCTTATTTTTTTGAGCTGGAGGATATTGATGACATCGTGGGCATCAACAGCAGCCGTTATCTCTTTCATGAAGAGATGAACCGGAAGGTGGAGTCGGGTGAAGTGAAGCGTGTGGGGAAGGAAGGCAATTTCAATCTGGAGACCATTGCAGCCCTGGATCCGGATGTCATCTTTGTTTCCCCCTTCAAGACCGGCGGATATGATGCGTTGCTGAACATGGGGTTCCCGTTGGTTCCCATGGCGGCTTTTAGCGAAAAAACACCCCTGGGCAGGGCTGAATGGATCAAGATGATGGCTTTGTTCGTGGGCCGTGAAGAGAAAGCGGATTCACTGTTTCAGTCTATGGATCAGCGTTACACCAGTTTAAAAGAAAAGGCTTCTGAGGTTGAAGAGCAGCCCACTGTTTTTTCAGGAAAGATGCGGTCTGGCAGTTGGTACGTGCCTGGAGGCGACAGTTTTTATGCTCATTTTTTCAGGGATGCCGGGGCTGAATATGTGATCAAAGATGATGAAGAAGATGCTTACCCCACCGGCTTTGAGACCATTTACGAGAAGGCTGCCGATGCTGATTTCTGGCGGGTGGTGCATCCCGAAAAGCGGGGCATCACACTGGAAGCGTTTCTGGACCAGGATTCCCGGTATTCAGATTTCAATGCTGCCCGCGAAGATGGAATTTTATTGTGCAACATCCGCAAAAAACCTTATTATGAGCAGGCGCCGGTCAAGCCTCATATGATACTGGCCGACTATATTTACCACTTTCATCCGGCACTTTTACCGGATTATGAACCTTGTTTTTATGAGAAACTGAAATGAATCAAAAGCCAAACCAAAGGGTATACTTCGTTTTTCTGTTGGCGGTTTTT
>JBNJDH010000031.1:0-15500 GCA_051744695.1 Bacteroidota bacterium
GAAAATCCCGGGTCACCTCCCGTGGTTTTTTCCGGATGATAAGGCAGCTTTTCAGGGCTGATAAATTCTCCGGTTTCGGAAGAATAATAGCTTAACCCGCCGTATTTGGCATTTCGCTTCTCCAAAGAATCGATATCCCCAAGTTGTTTGTTTACATAATAGGCAATGCCCCCTGCCAGAATCAGAAGAATGATAAAGATCCAAAGTACGGCTTTAAAAAATTTTCTCATAGTTTAGAAGAATAATATGTGTATTGAAAAACGTTACGTAATATTTTAAGGAATATATATAACTACGTGCCGAAAATCTGAATCTTACGGCCGCCCAATTTGCAAATCTGACTGAGCTGACAGGGTGTTGACCTTTTTATCAACCAATAAACCCAGGGACCAAATGCCCGTTGCAAGATAACTATAAAATGTGATTGATTGTTTCCGGAATATAACAGTGAAGGATCTGTTGCTGTTCAGAACTTGTTAAAATAACTGACACTGTATCTGGTTCGAATCATTCATCAATCAATATGCCCCACCCATTTTATATTACTCATTTCCATCTCGTCCCCGCAGCAAAACATGCTCCAAATGTCCAACGGTTTTTGCGACTGAGGAAAAGGTGACAAAGCCTTTCCCTAGTGTCTTTTGATGGTTGGTTTTCGGGGGACCACTCCAGTATTATCCCTTCATCGGTTTTTTTCAAACTTAAAGAATTGGACAGCGTCAGATCTTCTTTGCTGAGGATGACTTTTTCGGAATTGATGTATTGATCCGATAATTGCCTTCAATGGCCTCTTTCAAATTCATTGAAAGAGATGTATGGTATGTTGTCCGTCCGGTTGACATGTCTTTCATAGTGATGCGCACCAAATGATTGAGATACCGCCCAAGGCTTTATGCTAGTTTCAGCCGTCTGTTCTTCTCGTTCTGATCATAAATGCCTCTTTAGGGTTTTGCACCATTATTTGATTGATTTCTTTCTCCGTAAATCCATTTGCCAGCATTGCAGGGATAAGATTCTTTGAGATTGACTCAAACTTCCTGATTTCTCCTCCCATAGGGAAAGCATCACCATCATGTGAAAGCAAAATCTTATGAAGTAAGTTTTGTGACCTAAATCTTTCTATTATGTCTATAAACTCTTCCACATTTGATGCCTTTGCTCCGTCAAGGGAGATCCAGGCACCTTGGGATGCCGCCTTCAGTAGTAATTCAACATCCTCTACCTGACTGGCGTGGACCCAGATCCATGCTTTAGGACTCACATTGTATTGTTCAAGCAGTTTGAGTTGTGTGTCTGCTGCTTCCGGATTGTTGCCCGTATGAACGGCCAATGTAAGTCCTGTATTGAGATGGGTCAAAATGCCGGCGGTGAAAAGTTTCTTATCTATCTCGGAAGGGGTACCGTTATCAAATGCCAGTTTGACAAAACCCGGTATTATTTCGGTGCCATCAATGCCTTCTTCAAATTCTTCAATCCATACTTTTGATATTTCTTCGGCCGGAGCCTTAAAGGCAAACTCAGGGACGTATCGATCATCAGCTGCGCCATAAAATCCCGTATTCGTTATAATTTGAATACCCGTTGAATCAGCCATCTTTTTTAAAAGATCGACACGCCTTCCAAAGTATGCGGTGGTACAGTCAAATATCGAATTAACTCCCAAAGATTTTATTTTCCTAAGATAGGGAACCACCTGGTTTAAAAGCTTTGTTTCATCATATTGGGATGCCTCGGCTGGATCCTTTCCAAAATTGGACATGAGGTGTTCATGTGTTAAAGCGAACTTTAATTCATCAACCTTCACGGGACCATTTACCGTGTGGATGACGCCACAATCTTGAGACGTGTTGGCTCCCTGACAAGAAGTTATTATTAAAAACCATAAAATGAATGTCCATCTGTTTGATATATAGTATCTCATAGTTCTTAACAATTTATTTTCATAGTCTTATTTTAAAAGCAGTCTAACCTGCATTATTCATAAATTATCTATTACAATGCTCAACTATCGGCAAAACACAAGCGTCCTCATCAAATTTGATTTGAAAATAGTTCACTATTTCCTGCATCAAATTTGTCTGCGGTTGCTTGCGTTTTTTGATATTTGAACATCTCATGACGAAAACTTATGAATAAAGCAGTCTAAAGTTACGCTTAGGTAAAAATAATCAAATCTGGCATTCCGCATGGTACTACGCGAGCAAAAAAACAGCCCTGATGATGACGCCCGAATGGTAACTAACTGGTATCCAAATTCCAGTGGTTATATCAACATTAAATGACTATTGGCCGGCATCCTGCTCAAGCATGTTTCTGATGGATTTCTCTATCTGGCCGCCACAATACAGGTTTCCGTAATTTTTTTCCTGATTTTCGATCAACTGTTTGATATTGGGTCGGCTCTCAATTCTTTGACACAGCCCGAAGACATGGGGGGCATGTTTGCGGCAATCCTCACTCAGTTCGGGCAGGCAACGGATCATGGTCCCCCACAAAGCATAAGTGACAACATCCGCTGTACTGATCTGATCGCCTCCAAGCATATAACCGCTTTCCCGGTTCAGCCCATACTTCTTTCCTGTCTGTTCAAATATTTCAAGCCATCGTTTCAGGCGCTCATCCCTGAACTGTCTCCACGCTTCTCGTTCCCACATCATATTGCCATTGTAATTGGTTATTTCAATCAAAACATCATTGCTGTCGAGCACCAGTTTATTACAAATGGCCGATTTATATGAATCCTGAGGTAAAAGACCCAGTTTTTCTGACAGATAGATCATAATGGCCGGCATTTGACTTAGGAAAACATCTCTGTTCAGATCGTGAAGAAAAGGTGGTGCCATCATGGGAAGTGGCTGATCTTCCACAGGCAAGGCGTACAATTCGGAAATCTCTTTTATCGATGCTTCTTCATATTTTTCGCCGGCCTCTTCCAGCAAAAAACGAATGAAGTTTCCACGAAAGGGAGCGGGCCAATAGTACAGTTTGTAATTCATTTTCCTGATATTTTGGTTCATATATGATTTCAAGGGTTCGTTGAACTTTTGCAGGAATTAGCCATAAAAAAGGAAGCCATTCTTTGTTTCCAAAGAACATCCTGCAATTTATAACACAGTCCGCCCAAAATCAACCTGAAAAATAACAATCACGGGAGGTTGTTACACCCAAAGGAGATTTGCCTTCTTCAGGATTTACACATCCCGGACCCGCTAAAATTGGATGAATTGTTGCGTTGTAGATTTGATGTTTTCACAAAAAACCATCTTAAATTATGAATTTGATGTTGTCTGGAGTTGCACTTTTAAGGTTTGTTTCTGAAATTACAGTATCAAACCAGAGTTGAACCGTAGGCATTCCTGTTTTTCTTTCCCTGCATAAGGCGAAAAGGAACAGTGGAGCCACTTAAAGATTTTATTATGAGAAATGTTTTATTGATTTTGCTGGTCATTCTGGCGGTCATCATGATCGTTATGGGAATAAATAGCGGTGTGCTGCCACCAGCGCTTACAGGAGTTGGGTTTATTGTAATTGCATTTCTGTTTTATAGAAAGCATTAAAACCATTAAGTGGGAGATTGGATTACCGGAGGAACATATCAGTATTTGCCGGTGTTGTCCGAATGCTTGTGATTCGTGGCAAACAATTGGTCATATTTGATTTGCAAATGAGTGAACATCGTCCACTTCAGAGTTGATTACCTCCCAAAACCCGGGTTATCGCGGGCATGACTGCGTTTTTCGTATTTCAGATCGCGAAGCATGCTGCTGTTGACAGCAATTGTGAAGAAATAGGATTTGTAAGAACCCACTGGCACCAGGTTGAAACTCATGCTCCAGCAATGCAGGTCTCGATTGATGCGAACATTGGTATGAGACAATTCTTTGCGATCCAGGTTGTAACCACTGGAAAAGTTAAACGACCATTTGGGCGTTAGTTCCAGGTTGCCATTGAGACTGATGTCGGCCGTAAATTTTTTATTGAAAGCTTTTCGTTCTTCATTGAACTTATCCTGGACGATCCGCATATTATAATTAAGCGAAACATTCCAGGGGATAGAAAAGTCAGCATATTTGGGTGTCTGACTTTTGGGGGGTTGACGGCCATCCGGGGGTTGGGATTCCGGGTCCTCACCAGGCATTTGTTCACCTTCAGGAAATTCATCTTGCTCATCTTCTCCCTGGTCCTCTTCATCGTCTTTTTTAAATGTATCTGCACCAAAATTAACACCAAAGCTCAGGTTGGCATTTTCCATTCTCACCAGCTTTTTTTGATCCTTCCAATGGAATTTATCCACACGAACCGGCCTTCCTTGTTCATTAATGTCCAGTGCATAGGGATCAAAAGTAGCTCCGAAATTCACTGATGTGCCCAGAACCTTTGTTCGTCCGCTCATGTTAATTCTGGACAAGTTCATGGAGTCGGCCAGAAAGTTATATGAAGAGCTGAAGTTGAGGGATTCCAGCAGAGGGATCTTTTTATAGCCGGTACTGTCGCTTCGGTCCCTGACTTTCATTTCCAGGTTGTTGTTGAGGCTGAAGCTCATGGAACCGGATTCGCCTCGTCCGGGCACACCATACATCGCTCCTTCATATTTGGAATATTCTTCCCGTACAATTTCATCACGGTTGGGGTCATAATATTCGAACCAGTCGTAGTAGCCATATTTGGGCGCACTGAAATCGGGTCGGTATGACATGCTGATGGAGGGGGTCATCATGTGCCGGATGGCTTCAATGGCATCTCCGAAGAGCCAGCGACTGGGGCGAAAAAAAGTATAAAGTTTTGTCTGGGTTCCTACGGAAAAATTGTAATCATAGACGCGGTTAAAACCGTCGGTGGTGTCGGAGACGACCACTTGTTGTTGTTCCTGATCGTAATCTTTTTCGATAGACTTAAAATACCACCGTTCTTTATAATTGAAACTGGGCGAGAGGGTGAAATGACGCAGGAGCTTAAAGTTCATGCTCACGGGAATGGAATGTTGGATCCCGTTTTTCCAGTCCCGGGCAAGGCTGGAGTTTAACAGTTCACTCTCTTTGGTTGAAATGCGGTTACTGGCATTGCCCGTGTAGCTCATACTGATTTTTTCGTACCAGGCCTCACTCGAACCCACTTTGTCTTTTCTTTCAAAAGGTTTGATTCGGTTCATGGTTAGAGTCAGATTGGGCATGGTCAGGTCGATGGTGGTGTCGCGGCTGTTTTGTGAATGTTGCAGGTTGGCCGAGAGGTTGAAAGGGCTGTCGGGCCATTGCCGCGAGTATGATATGCTGGAACGTTTGGTGTTTTGGGCTAGTTGTTTGGGATTGATAACACTACCGACATTATTGCGATCGAAAGAGCTGGTTGAAAAATTGACGTTGGCCGAAAAACTGCGATAAGGATTGGCTTTGGCATCCTGGCTGTGGGACCAGTTGACGGAAAGGTCAGTAGATTTGCTGTAATCGGGAAGTTCCTTTTCGCTTGTAATGTTGGTGATGTATTGAAAATTAAAATTACCAGAATATTTATATCTCTTCTTATACCGGGAGGTGACCTGGGTGCCCCAGGAGCCGTTGCTATAAATATCACCCGTAAGGGAAAGGTCAAAATAATCGTTGGCAGCCCAATAGTAGCCTCCTTGTCGCAGGAAAAATCCACGGTTGCTTTCTTCACCGTAAGAGGGGACAATGACCCCGGAACTGTATTCACTGGTACTCGGCACATAACCAAAGGGTATGGCCACCGGCATGATCACATCCTCCAGTACAAGGTAGGTAGGACCGGTCACAATTTTATCTCCGGGGATCACTTTGGCTTTGGTCATGTTCAGGTAGAAGTGTGGATGGTCATGATTGTTGCAGGTGGTATATTTCCCATCCCTCAGGCAATATACATCATCTTCCTGTTTTTTGGCCCGGTCGCTGACAACAAAGCCTTCTCCCTGCTCGGTTACAACATGTTCAATAATGGCTTTTTCCGTTTCAAAATTGTAGCGGATCGTACGCATGGTGTATTCACCACTCTGGTCTTTAAAGACAGGCAGGCCAACTCGATTGCCTGTGGAATCCACTCTCCCGGTGGCATATGCAAGGCTGCTGTCAAGGTCTAGTTCAATTTGATAGGCGGTGAGTTTGATGTCCTGATAGTCTACACTGGCATCACCATAAAGAAAAACTTTCCCCCCGGAAAATTTCACCGAATCGCTGGCCGAGTATTCCACTTCCGCATCCAAAACCGGTTTTCTGTCTTCTCCGTTTTGGGTTGTGTCGCTGTCTTGTTGGAGGGCATCGGGAGGCATTGTAAGCTCAGAAGAAGGACCGGGGGGAACAACCACTTCCTGGGCCTCTGTTTTTCCCGGTAAAAAGAAAAAGAGTACCAGAAAAACCCCGGTAATAGTAATGGAAAAGTTATGTTTGTAGTGTTTTGGTATCAAGGCAGATGGATTCTTAATCTGTAATTTAACGATCCTGTCGGCGAAAACAAGCACAAAAATAAGGGAAAAAACCGTCTTTGACGAGTATTTGCCACAAAATTGAAGCCAATTGATGAAAACAAACCTTAATAATATTTTTTATTTTTGGGATGGAATTTGTTAGAAAACCCTCAAATTTGCAGTTTAGTTTTGAAAGAAGGATATGGAAGTGAGATTTTCGGTTTTTAAATTTTATGGTTCGGTTTTTACCCTCGTACTTTTCTTATTGTTCTTTTCGGGCAGAGTTCTGGGGCAGCAGCCGGATCAGGAGGCCCCGGTCAAGATACGGACGGTGGTAATTGATCCCGGACATGGAGGGCGCGATAAGGGTGCAATCGGGAGTTCTCACCTTGAGAAGGATATTGTCCTTGATATTGGTCTTAAAGTTCGTGAATATTTGAATCAATATTTACCTGATTTAGATGTTTTGATGACCCGTCAAAAGGATGAATTTGTCCCTCTTAACGAACGGGCCCGGATTGCGAATGAGAACGATGCCGATCTCTTTGTCTCCATTCATGCCAATTCCATGACCAACTCGCATACCTATGGAACGGAGACGTTTGTACTGGGCCTGCACCGGTCAGAGGAGAACCTTGAAGTGGCAAAAAAAGAAAACTCGGTCATCGTTCTGGAAGAAGACTATAAGACCAAATATGAGGGATTTGACCCCAATTCCACTGAGTCTTATATCATTTTCGAACTTATGCAGAATGTTTATCTTGATCAGAGTATTAATTTTGCCTCTGCTGTTCAGGATCAGTTCAAAAATCGTGTGGGAAGACACAATAGGGGGGTAAAACAGGCAGGTTTCCTGGTGCTCAGGGAAACGGCCATGCCCGGAGTCCTTGTTGAAGTAGGTTTTCTGAGTAACCAAAATGAAGAACGCTATATTGCTTCCGAAGAAGGGAAAGTTTATCTGGCTTCAGCCATTTTCCGTGCCATTCGGAATTACAAAGAACGTTATGATTCCAGAAATTCCACTTTGGTTCAAAGAAGTCGGGAATCCCAAATTGCGGAGAATGTAAAAAAACAAAATGAAGAGCCTGCTTCCGATGCAGAACAAGAGGGAATTGAGTACAGAATTCAGGTGGCAAGTTCACCCCAACCTCTGGATAAAGATGAAGGTCCATATAACCATTTTGACAACGTTTGGGAATATAAAGAAAACGGTTCTTATAAATACACTACCGCCAAAGCTGATTCGCATGAGGAGATCCTGGATGTCCTGCCCGACGTTCGTGAGGTTGTTCCCGATTGTTTTGTTGTCGGTTTTAAAGATGGAGAGCGCGTAATGCCCTGACAAAAAAATAAAATCAATCATGGATAAATTTAAAATTTCACGGGAATATAGAATTGCGATTACCGTAATTGTAGCATTGGCCGTTCTTTTATTTGGAGTTAACTTCCTTAAAGGAAAAAATCTTTTCGATGCAGGTGATATCTATTATGGGGTGTATTCTCGTGTGGACGGGTTGACTGAAGCCAGCCCGGTTTATTATAATGGGTATAAGATCGGAACAGTCAGGAAGATAGATTTTTATCCGGAGAATCAAAAATTTATTGTATCCCTTTCTCTCGAAAAAAAGTTACCCGTAACCGATGAGACCGAGGCACAGATAACAAGCCTCGATATGATGGGCACCAAAGCTGTGAAATTTGTGAATGTACAGGAAGGAACCCCTATTGAGCCCGGCGACACCATTAGGACGAACGTGCAGGGAGGTTTGCAGGATCAGCTTACTAAGGAAATTGGTCCCATCAAAGACAAAATGGAAAATTTAATTGTAAAACTGGATACAACACTTTCCGGTTTTTCGGAGGTTTTTTCCGATCAGAACAATAAAAACCTGGCCGAGGGGATGAACAGTTTTCGTGGCATGATGAAAAATATGGAGCAATCTACTGCAGCTCTGGACGCTTCCCTCGGAGAAGGTGGTGCCATTCAGCATTCATTGGCCCGCATTGATTCCCTGACTTATGCGGTGAACCAGCAACGACAAGCGATTCAGTCCACTATGGAAAATATGGCAGCGTTTTCTGGTCAGTTAAAAGCCATGAACATTGATACCATGGCTACCCGCCTGGATTCAAGTGTCATTGCTGTTAATTCGCTCCTCAAAAAAACAAACGAGGGAGAAGGAAGTCTTGGGATGATGCTTTCTGACAAAGGATTGTACTACAACCTGTTGGATGCCTCCGCCAATTTCGACAGGTTACTGGCCGATATTCGCCATAATCCGGGAAGATACATTAATTTATCTGCCATTGATCTGGGACGTGAAGTTTATTTGCAAGTGGATGATGAAAAAGCCAAAGAAAAAGGCATCGTCTATAAAGTGAAGATCAGGGAATCTGAAGAACCTCTTGGATTAAAAAATCAACTGGTCGAAAATGAGCATAGGATCTACGAAGACACAAATGGTAAAAAATACATTTATTCTGTGGGTGAATCTTCTTCATACGCCGATATCTGTGCCCTTCGTGATAAGTTAAGGGATGAATACCCCGAAGCCAGCGTGATTGCACTGCAGAACGGACGTCCTATAAAACTCCGAAAAGCCCTTCGAAAATCTGGGGTTAAGGAGTAGTTATTGTTAAATAGATCGTGGCGAAAGAACTTTTTGACGAATGTGCTATGTTTTTTTGAATTTTTATTCAATTCCCTTTATCTCAACGTATTGTAAGTGTTAACTGAAAGTTAAATTTTCCGAATAAACCACTGAAATTCAATAGAATGTACCTTGTTAGTTTCAATTGGTTGAGAGCGAACAGAATAACACTTTTCAGAAAATTTCAACCTTTCAGGCATTTTTTTTTCCGGTTTTTTTTAGCAAATTTTGTGATTAGAAAGGAAGGAAATTATTAACATATTGTAAAGATGGAAGGCATAGAAACAAAACTGGATCATAAGCAAGTATGGACTGAGTGTTTAAATTACATTCAGGCCTCTATTCCGGCAAATGATTATCAAACCTGGTTCGAACCCATCGTTCCCCTGAAATTGGAGAACCGAGTGCTGACCATCCAGGTGCCTACCTATTATTTTTATGAGTTTATAGAAGAGCAGTATATCAAACTGGTGGGTTCGGCCCTTCGCCAGGTCATCGGGCCTGGCGCCAAGCTTGAGTATAGTGTTGTAATGGACAAAAAGCAGTCGCCTTCATCTTCGGGGTACAGTGTCAATTATCCTGCTTCTGACAAGCATGACCTTCGAAACCGGGCTGTTGATAAAAAATATAGCCGTCAGGAACAGCCCGACATTCGAAATCCGTTTATTATTCCGGGTGTCAAAAAATTAAACATCGATCCCCAACTAAATGCCGAATATACTTTTGAAAATTTCATTGAGGGAGACTGTAACCGACTTGCCCGCTCGGCCAGTGAGGCGGTAGCCAAAAATCCCGGAAAAACGGCTTTTAATCCTTTGTTTCTTTATGGCAACAGCGGTCTGGGCAAAACCCATCTGGGCCATGCCATTGGAATAGGTGTAAAGAAACATTTTCCTGAGAAAACCGTTTTGTACGTCAGTGCCAATAAATTTACCACCCAGTTTACCGATTCGGTTGCACGCAATTCGGCCAATGATTTCATGCATTTTTATCAGATGATCGACGTATTGATCATTGATGATATTCAGGAACTTGCCGGGAAAGAAGCCACTCAGAATACATTTTTCCATATTTTCAACCATTTGCATCAGTCAGGCAAGCAGCTCGTACTGACTTCCGATAAACCGCCCGTTGCCCTTAAAGGGATGAAAGAAAGGTTGCTTTCCCGTTTTAAATGGGGCCTTCCGGCAGATTTGCAATCACCCGATTTTGAAACACGTGTGGAGATCCTGAAAAACAAGATTTATAAGGATGGAATCAAAGTTTCGGATGAAATTATCCATTACGTGGCTTCACACATTACCGATAACGTGCGCGAACTTGAAGGGGCCCTTATTTCGTTGCTTGCTATGTCAACGCTCAATAAGGCTGAAATTACATTCGATATTGCCAAAACGGTGGTTGACCGGCTGGTAAACAAACCCCAGAAGGAAATCACAGTTGAGCAGATACAGCAAAAAGTTTGTGACTTCTACGGGCTCGATACAAATGCCCTGCAGTCGAAAACCCGTAAGCGGGAAATCGTTCAGGCCAGGCAGGTGGCGATGTATTTTTCTAAAAATCTCACCAGTTCTTCTCTTTCTGCTATCGGTTCTATCATTGGCAGGCGCGATCATGCAACGGTATTGCATGCATGCAAGGCTGTGAAGAATTTGAAAGAAACCAATACGGAATTTAAACATCAATTGAAGGAAATCGAAGGTTTGATCCGAAAATAACCAGAAAATGTAAATCTGGTTTTTGTTTTATGTCACGCTCTTATTTCGGCCCGGTTCTCTATAATGTTCCGGGTTGTTTTGTATATAGGCTGTGGTAAAGGCTTTGTAACAATATCAATATTGTTTACCTCCATTTTGTGAATAATGACAGGCTCTTTTTAATGCCGGTGGCCGTTAATTTTTCCAAAAACCCTATCTTTGGTACTTTGTTTGATGAATATTTTTCCGAATTTTGTGATTTTCCGGTAACCAAATAGATCGTTAAAATTCAAATGTCAGCAAACTGCCTGTCCCCTGGAAGGTTATACATGCAAGTTTTGATTTTATCACTGCAATTCTGGGATGATACTGGTTTAAAAGAATGCAATTATAGCAGTATAAAAGTTTAACGGACTATTGAATGAATACGCTTCTAAAAAAGCTATTTTTGTCAACAAAGAAATTGGCAATAAAATGGCTTTTAAGAAAGAGCGCATTGAACGAATTAGATTTTGAAAAAAACATCATGGTCAGAGAACTTCTTCATAAAACCGCGCACATTGTTTTATTTGCTTTAATTTTATTGGTATCTCAGGGTGTCCTGGCTCAGGAAGATCATTCTCCCGGACAGCGAATTGTCATTGACGGTGAAGAATATTTTCTTCACGTGGTCGACAAAGGGCAGGGTTTTTACTCCATTGCCCGTCAGTATAATGTTTCCCAGCAGGAAATACTGGAGGCCAATCCTGAAATAAAGACCGGTCTGGAGGCCTCACAAGTCATTCGAATACCCGTCATTGAGGGACGAAATACTTCTGTTGATGAAATTAAAGAATCTGATGATTTTATTCTTCATACGGTAGAGAAAGGCCAGACAGCATGGTACATCTCTCAGAAATATGATGTCGATCTGGAGGAAATCTACAAACATAACCCCGGAGCGGAGGAACAACTGACAGTCGGAAGTATGATTAAAGTACCCTCTGATCAAATTAAAGGAGAGAAACAAGAAGTTGCTGATCAAAAAGATAAAAGATTTCGTCGTCATGAAGTAAAAGCCGGTGATACTTTATTTTCCCTTTCTCAGCGATACAATGTAACCGTTGATGATATTATTGAGCACAACCCTGCTTTGAAGACAGGCTCTCTTCAGGTGGGATCTATCGTTCGTATTCCCAAAAGTGAAGAAACAATTGCTGGTAAAGAAGAGAAGTCAGATACATCTAAGGCATCGTTCATTTCAGGTGATGAATACGATTATCATAAAATCCGGGATGGCCAGACGCTCTATTCTGTTAGCCGCAAATATCAGGTGGATGTGGAAGAGCTGAAAGAAGCCAATGCCGATATTGATCCCGATGATCTGGAGCAGGGTTATATGTTGCGGATACCCAAAGGTGATGAAGAGAAGACCGCCGAATCCGCAGAACCTAAAGATGATGAACTTTTTGAATCTCATCGTGTTCGGCGCCGGGAAACGCTTTTTTCAATTTCGAGGGAGTATAATGTGGATATGGAAACCATACGGGAGGTCAATCCTGATATTGAATTTTCGGACCTGAAAAAGGGCACCGAGATTAAAATACCTAAAGACGAATGGTTTGCACAAAAGTATAAGCGACTTTCCAAGCCTGAGGAGGAAGATGATGGTTCAATTACGCTCCGACGGGATAAACAATCATTTAAGACTTCAACGGATAGCATATGCGATAATCCTGAAGGAATAGGAGAAGACAGGCCTGCCCGGGTGGCGATATTGTTGCCTTTTGCCCTCGACGACACCGATGAGGCCAATATTAGGGAGGAAGTAGAAGATGGTGATACCACACAGGTGAAACGGGAAGATCGGATTATTTCAAGTCGGAGTCGTGTTTTTGCTGAATTCTATGAAGGGGTTTTGCTGGCTCTTGACAAGTTGAAAGAACAAAATATTGATGTGGATTTATCGGTCCATGATATTGCCTCAAATTCCGTTAAGCAGGTTCTGGAGTCCAACCCGGATCTCAAAAATACAGATATGATCATTGGTCCGGCCCGGTCGGATGATCTGGAACTGGTTTCTGATTTTGCCAGGAAACACAAAATAAAGACAGTGTATCCACTTTCCAATAAAAACCCTGAACTGGAGAATAATCCTTACATTTTTCACGTTAACACACCCGATTCTCTTCTATTTGGACGCATGACCAATAAAATTGTGCAGGAGTCCGAAGGACATAATTTGCTTGTGGTCTTGCCTGAAGAAGAAGAAGATTATGCATCCGGATTTCTGGATAATCTCAGAAAAAAAGTGTTCTTCAGTCAATTTACTCTGAACAGGAACATCTCGTATCGTGAATACCGCATGATTGGCAGGGAAGATCAGACCAATCTGGAAGCTTTGCTTGATTCCGACAAAAAGAATGTGGTTGTAGCACCGACCAATGAAGAGGCCACCATATCGAAAATTGTGCCTACACTGGCCGGAATATCCGAAAACCAGAATATTGATATTTCCCTGTTTGGCATGACCGAATGGCTCAGGTCGCAATCTATAAGCCCCGAAGATATGTTTACTTTAAATGCCAGGATTTTTTCCTTATTTGCCCTGGACTACAACAATTCAACCACTCAAAAATTCATCCAGAAATACAGGGATTGGTATCACACCGAACCGCATGCCGTTTCGCCCTATTTCCAGAGTTCTTCCAATTCTTCAGGGTATAGCCGTTACGGGGCCTGGGGTTATGATGTGGCAGGATATTTCATTTCAACGCTTGCACGATACGGAAAAGATTTTGAATATTGCCCGGAATCTGTCGATGTGGAACCTGTCCAGTTCAATTTTTCCTTTACACGGCATTCAAACTGGGGCGGGTTCTATAATGAAGGTTTATTTTTGCTGAAGTTCATACCCGAGGATTACAAAGTTGAGCGTGTTCCGGTGTTTTCGATTCACCCCATTGCCCAGGTAGGGACACGTGATTTGCCAAATAACTTTGAATCTGATATATAATCGTATTTTATGGTTTCAGTCAACCAGTTGACACTTGATTTCGGAACTTTTCTTCTTTTTGAGAATGTCACCTTTCTTATCAATCCGCGCGACCGTATCGGTTTAACCGGGAAAAATGGCGCCGGAAAAACCACATTGCTAAAGGTTATCTATGGTCTGGAAGAGCCCACTTCCGGGGAAGTGACAATGCCCCGCGATTTCTCAATAGGATACCTGCCCCAGGTTATGCAGCATGACGATCGTTTCACGGTTTTTGAGGAAACGGAACAGGCATTTCAGGGAATAAAAAACCTGGAGCGGGAAATAGAAGAAATTACAAAGAGTATAAACGAACGGACTGACTATCATTCTGAAGAATACTATGCCTTGATCGACCGGCTCACCGAAGCCAATGAACGTTTCGATATGCTCGGGGGCCATGATTACCGGTCCCGTATAGAGGTTACTTTGAAAGGACTGGGATTTCGTCCGGCTGATTTTGTCCGGCCCACCTCCGAATTTAGTGGAGGCTGGCGTATGCGGATTGAACTCGCCAAAATCCTTCTCCGCAAACCCGATCTCTTTTTGCTTGACGAGCCGACCAACCACCTGGATATTGAGTCGATTACATGGCTCGAAGAGTTCCTGAAAAATTATCCGGGTGCCGTCGTCCTTATTTCGCACGATAAAGCGTTTCTGGACAACGTGACGAATCGCACCATTGAAATATCTCTTGGAAAAATCCATGACTATAAAGCGTCGTATTCCAAATATCTTGAATTGCGGGAAGAACGTCGTCAGCAACAGATGGCGGCTTACCGTAATCAGCAAAAAATGATCGATGATACGGAGCAGTTTATCGAACGTTTTCGTTACAAAGCTTCCAAGGCTGTCCAGGTCCAATCGCGCATCAAACAACTGGAAAAGATGGACCGGATTGAAGTGGATGAGTACGACAACAGCCGGATGAAAATTAAATTCCCGCCAGCGCCCCATTCCGGCAAGGTGGTGGTCAAAGGCCGGGGAGTGAGCAAGGCTTACGGCGACAATCAGGTACTCGAGGACATCGATTTTAGCATTGAAAGAGGTGAAAACGTTGCATTTGTCGGTCGCAACGGCGAAGGCAAAACAACCCTGGCACGCATTATTCTGCAGGAGATTGATTATAAGGGGGATCTTCAGTTGGGGCACAAAGTGAAAATCGGGTATTTTGCCCAGGACCAGGCTGAAAGGCTGGATGACAGCCTCACGGTTTTTGAAACCGTCGACCGGGTTGCCACGGGCGATGCACGTCCGAAAATCCGCGATCTTCTTGGCGCTTTTCTTTTCAGTGGAGAAGAGGTGGACAAAAAAGTTTCGGTTTTATCAGGGGGGGAGAGAACCCGGCTGGCTATGGTGCTGTTGTTGCTCGAACCGGTCAACTTTCTCGTTTTGGACGAGCCGACCAACCACCTTGATATGCGGTCAAAAGATATATTAAAGGATGCACTGAACAATTTTGAAGGGACGGTTCTGGTGGTTTCTCACGACCGTGAGTTTTTGGATGGGCTGGTCACGCGTGTGTTCGAATTCACCAATCGAAAAATCAAAGAGCACCTGGGTGGTGTTTATGAGTTTCTCGAGAAAAAGCGAATGGAAAACCTCCAGGAATTGGAACAGGTCGCCCCCAAAAACAATAAGAAAACCAAATCGCAGGCAACCACAACCGCTGAAGACCAGTCGTCTGACCAAAAAGCCGGAACCATCGACTGCTTATCTGGTCGCTA
>JBNJDH010000032.1:0-15387 GCA_051744695.1 Bacteroidota bacterium
TTATTACAATCTTGCTATACAAAACAAACATTGGTTTATACATCAAGTCTCATCCTTCATAAGCCGCCAGGCAGGCCTGTCTGCCGTTTTCCATATAACTATCCTGCTATATGAAACAAATATTGGTTTGTACAATTAATCTTATATTTCATAAAACGCCAGGCAGGCCTGTCTGCCGTTTTTCTTATTACAATCTTGCTATACAAAACAAACATTGGTTTGTACATCAAGTCTCATCCTTCATAAGCCGCCAGGCAGGCCTGTCTGCCGTTTTTCTTATTACAATCTTGCTATACAAAACAAACATTGGTTTGTACATCAAGTTTCATCCTTCATAAGCCGCCAGGCAGGCTCGCATGCAATGATTTACACACATTCTTGTTCCGGCAAACTTTGCCATGCTCGTTTCATTCCTATATAATTTATTTAAGTAATTGGTCGAATAGAACTCAAAATTCTTATATACATTGGCTATAATTCTTAAAACCAATACATTCAATTTGCAGATTCATTTATTTTTTACAAACTCATTAATTATTTGATTAAATTGATTTTTGCCTTGATTTAAGAAATAAGCTGCCTTCGGTTGAGTAATATTTTCATGGCTAAAAATCGAGAGCATACTATCCATTTTGTTTAGAGCAAGCGTATCATTCCTTGTTTTCAACATTGAACGGACCACTTTAATTTTCTCGTAATCCTGAATCCCTTCGCGAAGACGTTCAAAACGAATGGAACTCCTTGGACCCGGATAAATCTGATAAGTATCCCCGGCAGGCCAGGTTCTGAATCTGGAATCCTTTAAAGGGTCCTCGACCCAGGAATTGTATGCCCACCGCAAATAACCGTCAAACCCCTTTGCTGCTGCATACCATCCTAACAGGGCCTGTTCAGCAGGGGGAGAGAAAGTGAAATTATTCGGATGCTCAGGCTTAGCACACATCGTATAAAAGGTAGTATTTAACCCTTCCTCATCCCTTTCCTTAATAATCTCTTCTTCGAGATCGGGAACATGAAAAACACACAAATCCTTTATCTCAGAGGAGACCTCTTCATGATATTCTCCAGCCATTGCAATCTTAAATTCCGGAGCTACCCTTTTTATCAAGGTGATCATGGCCTGCATCTCATCCAGCTCTCGTTCATCGATTGCAATAGTTGCTCTTTCGAGCCATCCCTTCTCCCTCAAGTGGTTACGAAAGTGAATTAAAAAAGGCTCCCACAATTCTGTGTATTCTTTTGACCCTGGTTTCACCTCAACGGTAACAAAATCTAATGAATCTTTGTCATAATATTGCACCTGATTCCCCCATGGAACCATGGAATAACAGTTAATTTGTTCGTTAATACCGGCATCCATAGCTAACTGAACCCATTGATCAAAAACAGAATAATCATATTCCCATTCGTCGTTGCCAAGATAAATCCATTTGATCATAGATTCATATTGATCATAGGTTTGTCCTCCCCAGGGTTTATGAAGGATACTAGTCGTAATGCATTTTTGACCTGCTCCGGCAAGTTTTTCCAAATAGGGCGTCAACGCATCCATATGTTGCTGTGACCACATTTCAGTTTCATGGAATCGTGCAACAGCAAATGGATTTTGCCAAAGGTCAAGGTGAAAACCCCATTCATCAGGTGAAGGAAGATTTAGATCACGAACCTTTAATGTTAAAGGCAATTTCTTTGAGCGCCCTCCCCACCTGGATATTTTGATCTTTCCCTGGTAAGTGCCAGCCGAAACATTGGCGGGGATATCAATAGTAATCCAAACCGGGCGTAAGGTTTGGGTTTCCAGGTTGAATGCCTGGTTATATTCGAGCAGGTCGGCTGCCAAAGAAGACTGAATGGTGTCCTTATCCCGCCAACCGCAACCCGACAGAAATGCGTCTGTTAACACATACCTCACCGGATGAATACCAATATTTTCCGAAGCAATAATCGCCCCATCCGGACCTTTCAGTAAAAAGTCCTTTACTTCAATACTTTCAACAGTTTCACTGCTCCAGAGCATTAGCTGAAGGTTTTTCCGCTCTCCCTTCCAGGCAGTTTTTTCCCAATTAAAAGATGGTTTATGAGGAGGGGGTAAATGGTGGGCGTAACGTTCATCAATACTACCGAAAGCAACATGAAAACCAGGCTCAACACCTTCCCAATCTTTGGGGTCAGCCTGCTGGGGATTGGCTGGTTCATCAAAACCTGTGCCTTCAATTTTTTCCTGGCAGGAGTAAAAAAGAAAAACTGTAAAGACACTTAATATTATCGTTTTATACATATCTTCTAAGATTTGTTTATTCAGAAAAAATCAATGAATTGATGTATTCTTTGTCTGTGCAAAAATTTCAGTGGGCACACGATTTTGGAGTCACAACCAACTCGCCGCTATTATCTAAAAAAGGACGCGGATCAAAGATTAATCCAACTCCTGCAACCCATGCTTTTTTCAGAAATTTTCTTCTGGATGATTTAGTACTATTAACCATTTCGATTGTTTTGTATATTTAATTATTGATTCCCTTAGAACAATAGATCGTTAGATTATTAGATGCAAGATGTAAGAAAATTCTTATAACACTGATACACTGTGATTTAAACTGAGAAACACCCCTGTTTTAAACAATTAAATTACAGGGCATTACCAAGTTTAACAGACTATTGCATAGAGCAATCAGTAAAGAAAAGACTGAACACAGATCAATCCTTCGCTAAGGCCTCGCATCCTAAAAAATCGCAAAAACGAATATTTCATTATCAAAGAAATAACCAAAAAAGCTGTATAGCTTCAAAGGTTTCATTATCTCAAACTTGCAATATTTCCCCCGAAGTATTGACTTAGCACCTATTGCAGGCGTAACGAAGCAAGTGGTACTTTATAGACAGACACAAATTATTTTATAATAAAATAGCGGCATCCTTTTGCCGGGATTTCTGCGTCAATTATTATTTCATAATCACGAGAAATATCAACTATTTGCGTTTTTCCATGATGGTCTTCCAACGCCAACTTATCATGCAGCCCTGTGTAATAAACCGGAACTATAATTTCACGGGTGATTTTTTTATCCAGCGGATTATACAACATTAGCAAACCTTTTTCTTCACCGGTTGGATTTACATGCAAAATCCCATCCCAGTCCCGGCCATCGGGACGGCGCAAGTGGATGATATCAGCATCAAGTACTTCGCGGTGCGATTTGTAGAAATTCACCCACTTCTGAACCAGTGCTTTTGTTTCGGGCGCGTCGTATAACCGGGGTCCGCGATAAAACGCCTGAACACCGGCTCCAAACAAATTGGCCAATCGCTGACCGTAATGATCAAGATGTTCTTTCAAGGGCTCTATGGTTGCTGCCTCACCTCCACCGTGGTACTGCACCAGCGGGACAAACATCCACCCCATTGAGGGCGTTTTATGCCAGGTTCCGTCATAAATATTTTGTCTTTCAATGATTTCCTGCTGTTCGCGTGGCAGCGACCAGTTGGTTTCTCGATACCCCATACCGGTTTTGTTGCTGCCTGCCAGAAAATAGTAATCCGGGACGTTCAGGTAAATTCCTTTTGACCGGCACCACTTGTAAAAATCTGTTATTCGTCGGTACTGGTTCCACTGCGAATCGGCCATCCCTTTATGGCCGGGATGTTCGGTGGAGGCACAAACATCGCCCGGATAAGCACCATCATGTTCCAGAATATCGAGCCCGGTTTTTTCGTATAGGTTGTAAAGCTTTTCAAAATAGTTGTGCCCCCAATCACTTTCCAGACAAGGAGAATTCCCAAACCGGGGTTTCATTCCTTCGGGCATCACCACATCGTTTCCGCCCCCCACATGCCGACTGGCAAGCAGGGAATAGCCACCCAGAGCAACTCCTTTGGAATGGGCATAATCAGCCAGTTTTTTCAATCGTTCCAAGTTTTCTTCACTTGCATCTTCTGCATTAAAACCGCTTCCAAAAGTCATAATCACCATTTCGAATCCAACCTCGGCACACTGATCGATGGCTTTTTTTACCGCCTTATTTTCAGCACTGCGTACGTGCATTATAATGGGGTTTTCGGTTATCCACGGCGCCAGCGTGCGCATCATTCTTCGGTGCTCGAGACCTTTGCGCTCGCGGTCCCAGCTGTCATGCAAAAGTTCCCAAACTCTGTACGATGAAAAAGAATGCCCCGGCTGAATTTCCTGTTCAGGTCCATATTTTGGCGAAACCTCCAGCAAAACCGGCATCTTCCGCTGGTAGTTCACTTGGGTTTTGTAGAGCGTATCCGGTTTCCAGGAAATGCTCGAACGCAACACATTTTCTGATGACATGCCTCCAAAATTGTAGTCGGTTTCAATGGTCATATTTGGCAGCAGCCAGTGTTTGCGGTTACCAACCGTGCTTTCGGGTTCGGTGGCAGCCAGAATTTCACTTTTAAACGAATTGATGGTAACCGGTTTTTCAGCATTGTTTTCCACGGTTATCCATTTGCTGAAAACCGGCAGTCCGTCGTACAATTCATAATGTACGTTGACTGTGATATTTTTCAAAAAACTAAATTTTTCGAATCCGGCAAATTTTGCAGATTCGGGTATTTCACCAAGCATGTAAAACTCTTCTATCTTGCAGCGGCCGCGTTCTCCCTTATTTGCGTGGTCTCTGTTTTTCCCCGACCGGTCCATTTTGCCCACTCGCACCAACTCGGGGCTTTCCAGGATTTTTGTTTCTCCTGCTTTTTTCCAATCTTTTTTATTGTAGGAATATGAAGCCAGTAGTTTATTATTTTGTAATTCGAACCGCAGCCAGACCGGCTTTCCGGACTCAAGATCTGAAATCCGTTTTTCATCCTCACCATCATAAAATCCGATTTCATTGTGGCCGGGGCGAAGATTAATTTTTATCACTTCGTCAGAAAAAACCAAGCCCAGACCGGGGCCCCAACTGCTGCTTTTGTCAGTGCCCGGATTTATTTTCGCCAAAAAAACTTTTGTTCCGGCTAAAATTTTCTGCTCGGCAAAAACGGCGGTGTTAGCCAAAGCCATTATTTCTCCTGCTTTCCCTTCGTTAATGAAAGAATTTCGGGCATCTGCATCCGATTCAAAACGTTTCCAATTTTCGTGTAATGTTTCAAACGAATTGCCAAATAATACTTCCCGACTGTCATCAGAAACCAATCTTTCCGAAAGAATTTTCAACGCTTCATCATCCAGTTGATAAGTAAAAATAACTTCTTTCCCGGGTGCCGGCCAGGACATGTCTTTGGGCATCCACTCTTGCCTTTTTTCCCAGGCGAAACGTTTTTTGGTGTTCTCAATTTTATAATCAATCAGTTTGAATGATGCCGGATTTGCTTTCATCGATTCAATCCATTCGGGCAATAAATAATTGTGAATCGGCTGACCAGTTAAACCACCCACTTCGAAATTGATTCCATTAATTTGAACTTCCGCTTCCGGGCGAACCGACCGTAAAAATGTTTCTTCTGTTTGCAAGTGCTCAAGTCCGATGGTAGCTCCATTGGGATCTGTAGTGAAAGTGCGACGAACCAGACCATTGCTCAAAACAAAATTTCCATTTTCGTTTTCATAAATTTTTGTAGGCTGGTCAACCTGGTAAAGTAGCCAGTCGTTGTTATTTTGCACCTGCTCTTTTATAAAAATGGGAAAATCATTCTGTGAGTTTCCAAACAGATTGATCAATAACAAAATAAAAGTCAAAACAAAGACTCGTTTCATATTTCACCGGTTTAAAAAAACATTCTCAATAAGGAAGAAATCAACACCGTATGTTGCATTTTCTTTTGAAGATTCTTGTCCAATACTCTAAAAACATTCATTATTTTAAAAGCAATAACATACCGGCATCAGCAATATTAAAAACAACATAATTACAGTTAGCCTCATCACTCATTTTCCCTATTTCTATCAACTTTTTTACATCTAATTCCTGTATTATCATTCATCTCCCAATTGCTTCATCTTAAATTTATCATTTTTAGGTGTTACATGCTCTTTTTCTAACATCAATTCCATTTCCCGCACAATTTCAGGATTTTGCGAAGAAACATCATTTTGTTCCTGAATATCTTTGTCCAGGTTATAGAGTTGAAGTTGTCCGTCCCCATTAAAAATGTTTTTTCGAAGACCTTTCCACTTTCCCATTCTTATTGCTTGCTGCCCCCCAGAAGCTGGAAATTCCCAGTATAAATATTTATGCTTTTCAGCATTGTCTTGCCCTAAAAGTGTAGGTAAGAAACTAATCCCATCAGTGTCCCCGGAAGGCTCAACTCCTACAACATCACAAAGCGTGGGCAATAAATCATATTGTGCTGAAATAAGTTCTGTTTCACTGCCTGATTTAATCATGGAAGGCCACTGTGCAATCATGGGAACCCGGATCCCTCCCTCTGTAAGGTTGGCTTTCCCCCACCCCTCTTCACTTTTAAAAGGAGCTGCGCTGTCAAACCACGGGGAATCAGTGCCACCATTAAAACTAGGACCATTATCGGAAGAAAACATGATAATAGTATTTTCATAAAGTCCTTCCTCTTTAAGGGTTGTCACAATTTCCCCCACCTGTTCATCTAAATAAGAAACCATGGCGGCATAGGCTGCACGCGGATAACGGTGAGGGAAATATCCCTCATCACCTGTGTAAGGTTTCTCGTCTCCAAACTTTTCTACGTAATAATCAACCCAGCGCTTTGGTGCTTGCAAGGGAACATGTGGAATAGGGGTGGCGTAATACATAAAAAATGGCTGATCAATATTTCCTTTTATGAATTGAATGACCTCTTTTTGCATCAACCGGGGGGCATAATCTGTGAGCCAGAAATCACTATACGATTCAGGATCTCGCGGATTCGCACCTTTGGGAAGAGCCGTGTGAGGTGGCACCATTTTATTATTAAGTTGAACCTTCTGTGAGTTTTTCCACAAATGAACAGGAAAGTAGGTATGCGCTTGTCTCTGGCAATTATATCCATAGAAAAAATCGAATCCCTGCTCATCTGGAACACCCTCTGTATGAGGTGCCCCTAACCCCCATTTTCCTACAACACCAGTGGTGTAGCCAGCTTTTTGAAGGATGGTTCCCACAGTCTCGGTTCCCGATTTCATCGGACGCTGTCCTTCCAACGTAGGATCTTCGGCCATGGCTTCAAAGCTCCAGACATTTCCACGTGATTCCCATTCGTCATTCCCGCGCACCTGTGCATGTCCGGAGTGCATACCGGTTAACAACATATACCGCGCAGGAGCACAAACCGGTGAACTTGAATAATGTTGGGTAAAACGCATCCCGTTTTCAGCAAGCGCATCAATGTTTGGCGTTTCAATTTTTTCCTGTCCGTAACATCCTAAATCCGCATATCCCAGATCATCGGCCAAAATATAGATGATATTGGGGTTTTCTTTCGTTTCATTTTTCTTATTTGTCTTACAAGCGGAAGATGCTATTGCTAAAACCAATAGGCCGGTAAAAAAATTTCTAAACATAACTACAACTTTCATATAAATGGTCTCCCCGGGCCTGGACTATTCACAAACTATCATAGCTCATTCAAGGCACTAAAAAAGATTATTCCAAAAGTACCCCAGTGAAGCTAAAAGCTTTTTTATCTTAAAAGAGGTGTCATGACTCCGGAGCATAATTTTTTGTTAAAACTTTTTCATTCCTGCTCTCAGTAGCGATTCCGGAACTGGTTGTTAACACCAAAGAGGGTGGATAGAACGGCAGAAAATTCCAGAAATAAAACCAATTTTAACTCCGAAGAAGCGACACCCCTTTTAAAAAAGTGACAATTTTAAAGCAAGAACTGCCTTAACGGTAAACGTTTAAGACAGCCTTGCATAATAACTGCTACCCCTTTCTACCATCCAGGGTTTTGGTCCCATCCTGTCAACTGCAGCTCGTCAAGAGGAAGTGGGAAAAGCAAATTTCTCTCTGAAAAAAGACGCTCGGATTCCGGGTCTTTGATAATAAAGCCATTTTCATCTGTACCATGCGCAGTAATGGTTTCGAGCCCAACTCCAGCATTTTTCCATTGGCTATTGTCCCATTGAATCCCTTTTATGGGCTCTGTCATTTCTTCAACAGCAATGCCCCACCGTTTCAAATCTCCCAGCCGTTCACCTTCAAACATAAGCTCAACGGTACGTTCTCTTCTTATTTCTTTGAGCATATCCAACCCATTTTGATTAACGAATGCATTTGTCAATGGGGCAATATTTCCTCTTTCTCTTATAATATTAATTGTCCGGTCGAGGTCGTTGTCAGAAATGGCACCGTCCAATTCATATTTGGCTTCAGCATAAGTCAGAAGAACCTCTGGATAACGAAACACCTCTATATCATTATATTCCTTTTGCCATTCTTTTCTCAACTCTCCTTCTCCAACAAATTTCCAAACTCTGTAGCCGGTGTAATTCTGATTGAAATAATTAACTTCAGCATCAATGTCATTCGCCCCATTGTTTGTCCATATCACATCACCATCTTGAACAATGGATTTGATTAAGCGATGATCTCTGTTCTCAAACTCCGAAGTATATGTATCATAACCATTGAATAGCGGAGATTTATCAATTGGCAATCCATCTGAGCAAACATACATATCAACGGCTTTTTTGGAAGCACTTACTGATTGAGACTCCCAGGATGCGCCATGTGTTTTTAAGTCATCCCTGTAAACAATTGCCAGAACTTTTTCCGGTTTAACATTTAAGTTTTTATCATCAGCATCCGGATTCCAAAAAAGCTGACGGTAACTATCATCTCCATGCTCATCATAAAGTGCATATTCGTCACTATTAATAACGGCATCTGAAGCATCAACAGCTATCTGTAAACGTTCATTAACTTTTTCTCCATCCCCATTGTATTTCGCCCATGTTGCTTCAAAAAGAGCGATCTTGGCCAAAAGCGTACGAGCTGCACCTTTGGTAATACGTCCCAGTTCAGAGGCCGCCATTTCGCTACGAAGAGGCAAATCTGCAATTGCCATTTGTAAATCCTCAATACAAAAGTCGATAACATCACTGCGAGGGGTCCTGGATGATTTTAATTCTTCCGAATCTGTATCAAGAGCTTTAGTGATGAGAGGCACATCACCATAACGGCTTACTAAACGAAAGTAATTAAACGCCCTAAAGAAGCGAGCCTCAGCCACATATCTTTGAGCTTCGACGTCAGGATTTGCTTCAGCTTGCTGAATTAAGTAATTATTTGAACGCAACGCGTCAAAGGTTGAATTCCAAAACCCATCATTATCCTCAGGAAGATTGTTGCCTGTACTGATAGAATTAACTCCCTCTCCTCTCATCAAGTCAGAATCGAGCTCTCGTTCCCGGTAAGGCAAAGAACTGTAAAAGTTATTTGCTGCCAGCCGAAAATCCTCAGCAGTATTCCAGTAAGAACCATCTGAGATTCTATCAGGAGGAACTAAATCAAGTTCTTCTTCGCATGCTCCAGCAAAAAGAAGCACAGCAAAAAGAAATATTATCTTATTTATCTTCATAATTGATATTTTTTAAAATTTAACTTGGAGACCAAAAATGTAATTTTTTGAAAGCGGATATTCTCCTGAACCAAAATTTGGAAATTCAGGGTCATAACCTCCAGGAACATTGTGGGCAGTAAACAAATCAGAACCATTAAAATACACCCGTACATTTTCCAGTTTAAATCTATTCACCAGATTTTTAGGCAAGGTATAACCTAATGCAAGGTTTTTCACACGTGCATATGCTCCATCCCAAGCTCTTAACTGACTATGTCGCCAGTTCCATGTAGCGGTTTGTCCAAGGGTAATTCTTGGATTGTCTGAGTCACGGGCTTCAGTAATTAAAACACCATTTTCATCAACCTGTTCTTCGGTAAATCCCCAATTGTGATACATGGCATTCGGTTTATGCCATCTGTTTCGCTGTCCCTCATAAGGCAATGCAAATCCACTGGCAGGAATAGTCCTTTTACCAGTTCCCGTGATATAGACACTTAAATCAAAATTTTTCCAATTAGCCCCCAGGTTGACACTAAAATTATACCTTGGAGAAGTTGTCCCTAAAAACACCAGGTCTCCCTCATCTTCTTCATCCCCATAAGGGTCAATTCGACCATTCCCATCCACATCACGAAACATGGCATCTCCAATGTCTAAAGAGGGATTAATATTTTCTAACTCTTTATATTCATCAAGCTGCTCCTGAGTTTTAATTACGCCATCGTAATCATACCCAAAATAAGAATTGATAGGGTATCCCAAACGCGCACTATTAACACCTGCAGAGTACACCTCGTCTCCACCTCTCTTAGTAACTTCATTTTTACTATCAAAGAATACGCCTTCAACAAAGTATCCAAAATCACCAATTTTATCTCTCCATTCCAACGAAAGCTCGTATCCGTTAATGGTTAATTCTCCGGAATTCACACGGGGAGCTGTAGCTCCTAAAATCTCAGGAAAGGCCTCAGCAATCAGCATATTCTGATTGACCTTATTATACGCATCTATAGTACCCGATAATCTTTGATCGAAGACAGAAAAATCGAGACCAATATTTTGTGTCACTACAGTTTCCCAGGTCGCATTAACAGCAGGCAGAGACCCCAGGGAAGCAGCGGATTCAACAGAACCCGCTCCAAAAGGAATCTGGCCGCCAATATCAATATTTTGTACATAATTATAGTTATTTGCCACTCGTTCATTACCAGTTTCGCCAATCGAAAGACGTAATTTCAGATTATCAAGAAATCCTAGGCCTTGCATAAAAGGTTCTTCCGACAAACGCCATGCAGCCTGAACACCTCCAAAATTCCCCCACCGCTTATCTGGATGAAATTTTGAAGAGCCATCCCGTCGCAAATTTGCTTCAAACAAATATTTACTCCTATAATCGTAGCTTAAACGGCCATAATACGATAAAATTGACCATTCGTAAGCTCCACTGTTATTATATTGTTCATCCGGATCACCCAGGCTAAGATGAAATAATTTGTTTCCTACTATGCCTAAACGCCATGCATCAAAATTAGAAAATTTATTATTTTCAAATGCATTACCAAGGGTAGCGGAGAAATTATGACTCTCGTTGATGGATGCTGAATAGTTGAGATAATTGGTGAAATTTTTGTACACCCTATCCGAATTTGAAAAAGTGGCCCTATTCGGGTCATTATTAACTGTGAATGGCGTTCCATCCCAACGGTATCCCTGATACGTCTTACTGCTTGATTCCGAGTTGTAATTTGAAAGATTAAATGAAGTCTGATTTACAAAATCCAAACCTTTTAGCAGTTGAAAAGTAGTCTTAAAATTGGTCCGAAGATTATTACGACGTTCAAAATTATCGCCAGCCTGATCTAAAACCTGAACCGGATTTATAAAACCACCCCATTGCAAATAAGTCTCTCCGTCTTCTGCAAACGTGGGTTGAATAGGATTTGCCTTTTCATAACGGTTGATGACATTCCAACTACTCGCAGGTTCATCAAGCTCTGTTCTTTCGACACCCACTTTAGCATCAAAATTCATCCAATCTGCGATATCCCATTGATAAGAGAGCTTTAAATTATACTTTTCGCTTATATTATTATTTATTTTAAAAAACCCTTCATCTCTGTTGTATCCCAAAGAAAACCGGTAATTTGATTTTTCAGCTCCTCCACTTACACTTAAAGAATAGTTTTGATTGGTGCCATTCTCGTACAAATGATCTTTTAAATCTGAATCTTCATAAAACATTCGACGGCCCTCAGGATCCCCAATATTCTGAGCCCAGTCATCGACACCCTGTTCTCCTGTCCCTGATACTAATTTATCGTAATATTCATTTGGAAACCACCAAGGCGTTGGTCTGCCTTCATTCATCTCTGCTTCCCGGTGCAGTTGAGCATATTGAAGAACAGATGGCTGGTTCCAGGTATCTTGTGGCGATTTTATTGTGTAGCCTGCGTTAAATTGAAATACTGGTTTTCCCTTTTTACCTGACTTCGTTGTTACAAGCAACACACCCCCTGCAGCCCTTGATCCATAAATTGCAGCAGAAGCATCCTTTAAAACATTGACAGACTCAATATCATCGGGATTTAAATTATCTAAAGAACCTTCTACTCCATCAATCAAAACAAGAGGGCTATTGCCACCATTAATCGATGTAAAATCCCTTACTGTTAAATCAAAATTCTCTCGTCCGGGTTGGCCACTTGTACGAGTTACTGACAAACCAGGCAATGCTCCCTGCAACGAATTTGAAATAGTTGTCGATGGTTTTGACTTCACTAAACCTTCAGCTTCGACCTTCGATATTGCTCCCGTTAGTGACGCTTTCGTTTTTTCACCATATCCCACAACTACAACTTCATCCAGCCCCTGCACATCTTCACTCATGGTCACCTCAAAAGAAGTCTTGTCTCCAATCGGGACTTCCTTCGTCTGCATACCTACAAAAGAAAAAACCAGTACTTCGGCTTCTTCCTCAACAGAGAGAGAAAAATTACCTTCCTGATCAGTAACAGTCCCTTCTGTGGTCTCCTTTACAGCGACTGTTACACCAGGAATCGGATTGTCTTGATCATCTGTTACAGTTCCGCGAATTGTTTGCTCATCCTGTTGTTGGGCTGGAGCCCCTTTATTCAGTCTTTCTTCAGCAGGAAAAATCACCACATGTTTATCAACAATCCGAAAGTCAAGCTCAGAGCTTTTAAGAATATCAGAAAGCAAAATATCAACCCGTTGTTTGTTGGCATCAACATCCAACGATGTTACATCTGAAACCTGCTCATTCTGATAAAAGAAGTTTAATTCGGTCAGACTTTCAATGTATTTAATGACATCAACCAGGGATGCATTTTCCATTTTCAGGGTCAACTTTTCGTTCTGCGAATAAGTATTAATGGCCGACAACTGGAGAGTCGCGATAACCATTAAAAGAACGGATAATTTCATAATTCTCAGAAATCGGTTTAAAGCACAAGCATTTTGCTTTGTGCATCTCCACATTTTTTTCATAAATTTACAATGTTTTAGTTCATAATTAAAACCATCTTCTTCGCTGTTGACGCAGCGTTTGAAGAAGAATTCCACAGGACGGGGGATGTTACTGCATTCCCCGTTTGTTGTTCGCTACACTAAGGTCATAAATTCAAATTTTAAATGTTTCACTTTTCTCCTTTTGATAAAACCACATGGTTGGCCTTCATTTGTACATCAAGAGGGACTGTCATATTAATAAAGTCAAATACCTGGTCAAGCCGAAGATCACGGATGGTGCCCGAATAATGAATGCCTTTGAATTCTTCCTGATTATACTCAATTCGGATATCATACCATCTTTCTAATCTTGTAATTAATTGGTCGAAATCGATATGTTTTAATACTAAAATACCATCGCGCCATTCGGCTGTCCCGGACATCTCTGCACTGCTTTTCTCAAGATTCCCGTTTTCTTTTTCCATAGATATGGTTTCCCCGGGACTCATCCGGACCTTCTGTCCCCGATATGTTTTTATTCTTACAGCTCCTTCCCTCAGGGTCACCTCCACCTTTGGTTCATCCGGATAATTACGCACATTGAACTGTGTGCCTGTTACCTTCACATCCATTCCCTCTGTTTCAACAAAGAAAGGACTCGTCTTGTCTTTGCTGACATCAAAAAACACTTCACCTTCAACATTAACAGTTCGAAACCGTCCAGGACGCTCTTCATACAAAAGTTTAGAGCTGTTATTAAGCCACACTTTTGACCCATCAGGCAATACAGCCTCTGTTCTTTGTCCGGCTTCTGCAATAAGTTCCACCTTTGTATTGTCAGAAAAATAGAGAACCTGTGACAAGATTGATGCTAATGCTAAGAAGGCAGCCACTGATGCTGCAATCTTCCACCTCAAATGAGTCCGCCTTCCGATTTGCACCATACGAGTCCGGTTAAAAAAAGTCTCCACAGGAACTTCATCCTTACTTGTTTTCTCAACCGAAGGTTTTGCATGAAAAATCCGCTTAATAATCTGATAGCCCTTCTCGTTTCTCTCTTCGCGATTTCTCCACTTTCTGAGTGCTTTCTTCTCATCCTCCGATGCAGTAAACATCATCTGGCGGGCAATTATTTTTGCTATATCTTTTCTGAATTTCATTTTATCCTTTGTGATTTGATGCAACCTGCATCTCTAATATAAGAACACATTATTTAAAGAAAGTTACTAAAAAAATAATGATATTTTTTGTATTTTATTCACAATTACCTGGTTTACATCGCACAAGGAAGCCAAAATAAAACCGGGGAAGAACACCGGGCGGTAAAGAATGAATGGTTTTTCGGAGTTAGAATTGAAAGAGGGGTGACAACTCAGAATCTGTTTTAAATTCACTATTGTCCGGGGAATTTATTCATGTCTGTAGCAGATTGAGGGAGTAACGATTTTCTGAAAGCAATCGTATCAAAAAAGCAGCACAAACAGCCTAACACCATAAAAAGTGCGCATTGTAGCGCAATACGGACTTTATATTATGCTCCCGGACTTCTGAACTTCCGGGAAGAAAAACATCAAAAACACAACAAAAAGGTTCTAAGACGGGTTAAATTCCGCTTCACCGTGAGATCGAGACCTAAGGTTTCCCCAATCTTTTTTACAGCAAAAGCAACCTGATTATCAACGGTATTAACAGAAATTCCAAGTACTTTGGCGGTATCTTTGCGGGAAAAACCTTCTTCCCGCAATAGCTTGAAAATCATTTTGCATTTTGGTGGCAACTCCTCAACCACACTGTTAAGTCTGTCAAGCATCTCTTCAGAAATAAGGTCATCTTCGGGTGTAGCATCATACCTGGAAAGTTCTACTTCTATATCATCAAGAGATGCTGAAAATTGATGTCGCTCTTTACGAAGATAATTATAACATGTATTCCGCACAGCAACAAACAGATAAGCTTTAATATTATCAATATCATCAAGTTTTTCCCTTTTTTCCCACAATCTGAGGAACACATCCATAACGACTTCTTCAGCCAACTCTTCTTCTTTTAAAAAAGACGTTGCAAACCGCTTAAGCCGAATAAAATTGCTTTCCAACAGCTGTTTAAACCGGGCTTCATCTTTGGTTGTTATTCTTATGGTCATTATTATTTTTAGAAATAATCTGTTAACATTTATTAATGTATTTCAAAGATAGAAAATATCAGTTAAGTGAAAAGAATTATAAGAGAATAAAAAAACACTATTGTCCGGAGAATTTATTTAAACATTGGTAGATTGCTTCACTTCGTTACCAATGACAGATTTTTGTAATATGCAAAAAATCAGATTATTAATAATTGGCCCTGTCTGCCATTTTATGTATAAGCAACCATTAATTTTATTGGTTGTAATCCATAAAGCATTATGGTTCTATTTCATTACACGCCAGGCAGGCC
>JBNJDH010000033.1:0-15277 GCA_051744695.1 Bacteroidota bacterium
TTCTCTCCGCATTTTTTGCGTTAATTAAAGGCAATTTTCTCCGCATCTGTGGTCATTAGCCTTGCCGGCAACGTCCCGGCTATATGCGCCTGGGCGTGGCTTTCAGACCAGCTGTGGATTTATCAGCTTGAAAGCATGGTTTTGGGTAATACGAAACCCTCAATATGCTGTGGATGCCACGACTGGCGTATATAGCATTGTTGCCATGCGTTTTAATTGTTCTTATTTATCAAGTTTACAATTACTTTAATCATTGTTTCTTTTTCTTCTGGTTTGCTTACAGCAATCATAAGTGTTAATGCGACTAACGTATTATCTGCAATTCTTTTGTTTCCAAATTCATTAAAGAGTAGGCCATTTTTTTCTAAGAAATATAAAAATAAAAATGCTGCAATCCGTTTGTTCCCATCGGTAAATGAATGATTCTTGGTTATAAAGTATAAAAGATTTGCTGCTTTTTCTTCTATGCTCGGATATAGCTCTACTCCTTCGAAAGTCTGATAAATTGTTGCAATAGAACTTTTAAATGAATCATCTTTTTCATGACCAAATAAACCACTATTTCCATAGGTTTCTTTAACTATTTGTATCTGTTTAATAGCATCTTTATAGTTTAAATGAAATAGTTCCTTTTCTGATGTGTTATTGATTTCAAGTTTTTGATAATCATATTGGTCTAATATATCTAACGCGTATGAATAATCAGTTATTATTTTTAATAATCCGATGCTTTCATTATTGGAGAGTGTTTTGAAATTTAGGGCTTTATCCAATATTTTTACTGTTTTTTGGAGCTCTTTTAGTTGTTCATTCTTTTGGGCTAATCGTTGTTCGTTTATTGCATAACCTTTTATTAAGTATTCTTTCAATTTTTGGGTTGCCCATTTTCGAAATTGAATACCCCTTTTAGAATTTACTCTATATCCTACAGAAATAATTGCATCAAGATTGTATAAGTTGAGTTTTCTTTTTACTCTTCTTTTACCTTCTTCTTGAACTACCGAGGATTCCTCGGTAGTTGATTCTGTGTCTAATTCGCCTGATTTATAGATGTTTCTAAGGTGGAGCCCAATGGTGTCCGTATCTTTGTCGAAAAGATGGGCCATTTGTTTCTGAGAAAGCCATACGGTTTCTTTTTCAAACTTAACCTGAACCTCTGTTACTCCATCTTCGGATTGAAATATTTCAATTTCTGTGTCTTTCATTTTTTGTTTTTTCCAAAACTGCTAATTTAAAGATTGTTTTGTGTACTAATGCTTGTTTGGTGAGAATTTCTGTTTAAATGCATGGCAACGTCCCCATAACCACATTGTTTCTATATCCATTAAAACAACTTCGAATTCCCTTACTAAGTTGCTGATTTAACGATGTTATTGCACTTTTGGCAATAATCCGTTATCCGGAAAAATAGTGGTGGTATTAGCAGAGCTGATTGGTTTGATTCTGGTGTAATCAAATGTATTATGTTTTTCAAAAAAGTAAGTAAAGAATCAATGATTCGCTAAGATTGTGTAATGGCTGGTTCTTTGCGGAATTATGTTTAATAAGTGTATATGGGTGCCCTAATCAACTCCCCATCAGCACAATTCCCGCCCAGTCCAGGGGCACGACGCCTTGTTCGATGGCATCGAGCTTGGCCAGCCTGAGGGCCTGCGGGTAGCTGTTTCCTGCTAAAAGATGCCTGTAAAAAGCGGTCATCAGGTCTTTGGTCTTTTCATCGTGCACTTGCCAGAGGGTGGAGATGACATTGGGGACACCGGATAAGATGAACCCCCGTGGAAGGGCCAGGACGCCTTCACCTTCAGCAAATTCGCCTGTTCCGGTGTCACAGGCGCTCAGCACCACCAGTTCGGCCCGCATGTCCATGGTCATTATATCGCCCATGCTCAGGAAATTGTCCTCTTTAATGGCATTGGTGTTGTCGTCGCCCGGGTGCAGGAACAGGCCCGAGCGTTCCGGATTTTCTTTGTTGATCAGACCGTGGGTGGCGAAGTGGATGATGTCGTACTGTGCCATGTGTTGTTTTGTGTTTGAAATGCCGGCTTCCCGGCCCACCAGGTTGAAAACCTCATTGCCGCTGACACTGAAAATGCTGTCGATGGTGTTGACCTCCGTGATGGAGTGGTAAAGCGGGTCAATATTTCGTGAGCCCCTGTAGTTGGAAGCATAATTCATCGAGGGAGCGGTTTCTTCGTCAGGATTGTAAAACAAGGGCGCCACCGTGAGCATCTTTAGATATCCGGGCTTTTGAGGTTCATCCCGGAGCAGATGCCACAAAGCAGAGGAATAGTTGTAGGAAACCGGCAGTTCTTCAATGAGCATTTTCCCGCTTTCGGGTAAAACCAGCCATTCAAAGGGGATGTAGTTCAGGTTTTTGTCGGGAATGATGGTCAGATGGTCCATTTTCAAGATCTCTTCTTCCACATCGCCCAACAGGAGGGAGCCGATGCCCGTGGATTCGCCGCCCGTTTTGATGGCGTAGATTTCTTCGGAAATTTTTCCCGGCAGGTCATCCACCTTTTTCAGTCCGGTTTGGAATTGGTTGTCTGTGATCAGGCTCCAGATCATTGTGCTATCGCTAATGGTGTATTCAATGATCCCTTCGCCGGGGTTCAATTTTTCCTGTATTTCATTCATGGAGGGAATCTGAATTTCCTCCATTTTGCCACTGCCTTCTTCGTTCATCTTGTAGCGGAGGACCATGTTGTCTACCAAAAGGGTGTTCAGCTCTTTTTTGAGCTTGTTTGCCCGGATGCTGTCATTTTTTTCATCGGCCAGTTCATTTCTGACTTCCTGGATGGCATCCGATTTATCCAGGAGCCGGTCAAGGAGTTTGGGCTGGTTGTCTATTTCGCTCTGCATCCGGTTTTTCACGAGGTTGTTGTACAACTGAACGGCCTTGGATGAAATGATGAGCCGGGATGCTTCTTCATCATCAACAGATAGCAAATATTCAAGCGAGGGCATCAAAAAGTTGTGGTATTTCCGGGTCAGGCTGGACAATTCATGGCCATACACATCTTTTTTGATGGCTTCCAGGTATAGCTGGTTTTGTTTGGAAATGATGTTGGTGACGATTTGATGTTTTTCATCCTCGTTGACGGGGGTTTCAGAAGTGCGATAATTTTCTTTGAGCATATCAAAAAAGCGGATCTGATTTAAAAAGCTGAGTGAGTCCGAGATCAAAGGAATGGTTTGCCCCGCGATTTCTTCATCTGCCTCAAACTGATCACCAATCAGCCGGCGGGCTTCGTTTTCCCGTCCAAGTTTCTGAAGGGCCATGGCCTCCACCTCCGCGATTTTGTCTTCAAAATTCACCGCCCCGGGTTGTTGTTTGATTTCAGGCAAAAGGGCCATGGCCGAATCGGCCGAGGCGGTGACCCCGGCATCGGCAATATTCACGAAAGCCAGGGTCTTGTTGTAGTCCGACATGGGTCTGGTCCCCGCGATGACTTTGGCTTTTTGGAAATTTTCCCACATGCGCGTGGTGTCTTTTAAGTCGGCATACATCAAAGCAAGGTTGGAATGGCAAGAAGCTTTGAGATTCCACACCGGCTGCGGGAGGGAGTCCAGGGCAACAATGGCCTTTTTGGTGTACCGGATGCCCTGGTCAATGTCATCGAAGTAATCATAATTTCGTTCGCCCACCAGGTAGTTGAAATAGGCGTTGTATGTTAAAATCGGGACAGAAGCACGGCTTTGTTCAAACAGGGTGATGTCGTTTTTGAGGACCTCCATTGTGGTCTTCTGAATGTCATAAATCGGGGGCAGCTTGGTGATGATGGTGTAATCGGCCACGGCCAGGCTGGCCAGGTCGTCGTCTTTCAATGACTGTGTGCGGGCATCATACAACAAGCTGATGGCTTCCTGCGTTTTGCCCTGGCGGCTCATAAACAACCCGTAATCCACCAGGGTGTTTCTTAATGGTTCCCCCCCCAGTTCCAGTTTGTTGAGAATGGCAAGCTGGGACCGGAACAACTCCCCTTCGCTTCTTGATGCCTGGTCCGAGCGTGTCCCCATTTTTCTCAGCAACCGGAGGGATGCCACGTATTCCACCGAAAGGGTGTCGCGGTGGTTCGAAAACCGGTGTGTGGCTTTTTGAAGATTGGTGTAGCCATCCCCATAGCGACTTTCGGAAATATAGAAATTGGCCGCTTCATTTTTGAAGAACAGAAATTGCTTGTAATCATCCTTCCCCAGGGCTTCAACGGACAGACTGTCCAGGGCTTTTAACGCGGAACCGGCGTCTTTTTCGTTGTTGTTAAAGTGACCAATGATGCGCAAATAATCATCATAAAAAGAGTGTTCGGTCACTTTCCGGTCATCAGGCCAGAAGGGCCCATACTGGGCAAAGGATGAATGGACCGGAAAAAAAGCGATGAACAAAAGGGCTGTTCTGAAAATAAGGAGGTAAGCGTGTTTCATGGTGGTGGTTTTGTTTGAGCCATCAGTGCCCATTATTTTTCTTTTGATTTGCTTCTCCGCCAAGGTTTCTGTACCGAAATTACCAAAACAAAAAGCAACAAAGCCAGTTGGACGGACCCCCAAATGGCATTCATCTCCAGATTGCGCTGAAAGGTGGCATCGCTGAAGGCTGCTTCCCGCAGGGTGTTGGCGATCTTCACATTTTCATTGACCCAGGGACCCAGGAAAAATGTGCCAAAGAGGATCTGGGCCACCGTCAATACCCACTTTACAGTGATCCAGGGTTGTTTAAAAAACCCGAATTTGGTCCACACGCCGTAAACGATGCCGATGAGCAGGTTCCCCATGGCTCCCGGGATGATGATCAGATCGTCAATGACCTTGAGGATGTGCATTTTCATATAAAGTTCATCCCCGGTTTCGGGCTGGACCAGAAACAAGACAAGTGTGAGCGCAATGGCTCCGCCGATCCACATCACGACAAACAGAAGATGGACCATCTTCAGGATTTTGAGGCCTTGTTTTTTGAGTGTGGGCATGTTGAAATGATTTGGGATTCCGCGTTTGTCAAAGATATTGTTTTTAAGGTATAGACAAAATCGGGCCAATTGAAAAAGTGGTGAGCTTCCCTGGTTTTTTGGATAAAAACAAGCAAAATTTCCACGAAGATCGGAACAGCAAAAGCTCATGATTTATTTTTCGGCTTCCTGTCGGAGAAACAGGGTGCGCTGGCGCTTTTTTGGGGTCTCCTGCCCGCCAGCTCGGGTCACCAAGTCACCAGGAACCAAAATTTTTTTGCCAGCTCCGGTCCCTTTGCCGGCAGGAACGCTAATTTTTTCGCCAGCGCTGGTGACTTTACCACCAGCTCGAATCGCTTTTCCGCCAGTGGGTTGAATTTTTTTAGCAGGACGGGGTTTTTTTCGGCAGGAGCGTTTCATCATGGCGCCAGCGCGGGTTGTTTTCCGCCAGCGGGCGATAGTTGACCGGCAGGACGGGACATTTTTTGCCGGCAGGCCTCATTAATTTGGCAGCGGGTTCTTGTTTCTTGCCAGCTGGAGGTTATTTCCTGCCAGCGTAGGTTATTGGGCATCTCAGAACTTCACCACAACCCCATTGGGAATGAGCTGAACATTTTCATTGTGAGAAAACAGGAATCCGCTGATGAAACCAATGCAACTGCCTACCACCACGTCGCTGGTCCAGTGTTTGTCCTGCCATACGCGTCCTAATGCCACCGATGACGGAACGGCATATATCCACCTGGAATAGTTTTCGGCAAACGGGGTGAAGACGGCAAAGGCCAGAGATGCGTGCCCTGATGGAAGCGCCTTGTGCGCATTGTCAGAAAACGAAAACGGTTCAAAATAATGGGGGCCTTTTCCTGTATATGGGCGGGCTCTTCCGGCGGTGATTTTTATTGTTTCGGTTGCTATGGCTGTTGTCAGGATGGCCTGAGCAGACTGAAAAGCCGTCATCTGAAGTTTCGGGTCCCTGAAAACGAACCTTCCGGTGCCGTAAGCCGCCGCCACTGCCGGCACCACATACTTTTTATTTCCGAAATAATCCGATATTTCCGAAAAATCATCCTTAAAGGCCGTGGGGTGGCTGACATGATGGTCTCGGAGCGGTTTGTCCAATAGGAATGCCCCGGCGGTTGCCGCCGTCATCACAGGAATGGCTACACGGGGAAACGGTTTTTTCTGTTGGATGAAAAGTGAATCGGGCTCCCCGGCATGCAGGAGTCCGAGTTGCAGAAATATCAAAACAGTTGTGATCAGTTGTCTGGTCATGGTCTTTTTAATTCGGTGTAATGGTTTGCGAAAGGGAGATCCCCTTAATTGTGGTGTAAAAATAATGAAAACCCAATTGCTGAAGATCCTTCAATGATCCTTTGGTTGATGCCGCTTTTAAATTTGGGTCAACCCATTGATCAAATTTCCGAACAGGGACCATGGGTATTTGAGCCTACAATTTCCCGTTCCACTCTTCAAAAAATTCCTCAAGAAACTGTTCCATAAACCGGTGACGATGCTCGGCCAGGGATCTGCCGGTAGAGGTGTTCATGCGGTCTTTCAGCAACAGTAGCTTTTCGTAAAAATGGTTGATGGTGGGAGAGGTGCTGTTTTTGTAGGCTTCTTTGGTCATTTCCGAATTTGGCGGAATATCCGGGTTGTAGATCTCCCGGTTTTTGAAACCGCCGTAATTGAAGGTGCGGGCGATGCCGATGGCCCCCATGGCATCCAGCCGGTCGGCATCCTGGACAATGGCCAGTTCGGGGGAATGGAAATCCTGTTTGTGGTTCCCTCCTTTGAAGGAGACATGCCGGATGATATTTTCCACATGAGTCACGGTCTTCGGTGCCACTTCCAGTTGGTTTAAAAAGTTGGAAGCTTTCAGGGGACCGGCATCTTCATTGCCGTCGTTGAATTTGGGATCGGCAATATCGTGAAGCAAAGCCCCGAGTTCGATGACAAACAGGTCACCCGGTTCATTTTCGGCAATATGACGGGCCAGTTTCCATACGCGCTGGATATGCCACCAGTCGTGGCCTCCTTCAGCGCCGGACAGGGTTGGTTTAACAAAATCAATGGTTTGAGAGATGATTTGTTCAGGGGAGTTGGTCATTATTTTTCGGCAATTACAAGCATTTCAAAATCATCGGGTGTCAGCTGATCGTTGCGGGAAAATGCCCCCAGTTTTGCTCCGAAAATATCAATTTTTTGAAAACCCAGGGATTTCAACAGCCAGGTGATTTCGCTGGGAATGTAATACCGTTCATTTGATTCGAGGGTCATTTTTTTGCCGGAGTCTTCCGTGATTTCCGTGGTGTTGTAATCGCGAAAAGTTATGAGATCAAACTTGTTGTTTCGATAAGCGGCATTTCCTTCCTGTGCATTTGCAGCGCAAAACTTTTCCACCGAATGAAAAAGAGGGAACAATCCGTTGAGAGTGGTAAATATAAATCTTGTCGGGGTTTTAAGCGCTTTGGTCACATTTCGGAGGATTTCAAAATTCATTTCATCGGTTTCCATCAGCGGAAAACCTCCTTCACAGAACATGATGGCTGCATCGAACTGCTCCTTGAAGGGGAGGTTCCGTGCATCGTGTTTTTGAAAGTCAATTTCGAAATCGGCTTTCACTGCTTTTTCCCGTGCTTTCTCCAATTGAGGTTCCGACAAGTCGATGCCCGTAATGTGGTAACCCCGTTTTGCCAGTTCGATGGCATGGCGCCCGGTGCCGCAGCCTACGTCCAGGATGGCTGCTTCTTTGTTGAAGTTCAGTTCTTTTTCTATGAAATCGCATTCGCCATTTGTGCCCTGGGTGAAGCTTTCGTTGTCGTATTGTTCGCTGTAGTTTTCGAACAGGGTTTCATACCATTGTTTATTTTCCATTGTAATAATTTGTCTATTCAACAATCTCTTTTTTGACTTCTTCACCCAAAGGATCAAGCTCCTCTTCCGATATTACCTTATCCACATAAAGCCCATAGATGGTCAAAAGATATCTCGAACCCGTTATGTTGTCGTAACGGCGGGCAAGATATTTGTCATGCTTGCTGATTGCCTTATAAATGGCCAAATATGCTTCCTGGTTGTCCATTTTCCCTGATCTCCATTTGCCGAGGATGTTTTCTGTTTTTTCGAGACCTTTTTGATAATCGCGTTGCAGACCTTTGTCGATGATTTCACGAGCGGCCTTTTTCTGAGGTTTTGTGAGATTGTAGTTGGCGATTCCCATGATGAAATATGATTGATGATTCTGTACTTTGGGATGTTGATGTTCTGTCTCAGAGCCTTTATTAAATATAAAGTTGCAATAGAAATCTGATATTCGCTACTCTTTTGGGATAATTTTCGTTTTTTCAGACACCAGTGACAAGAACTGAGGTTTCGTAATGATCTTGAATGAATTTTTTCCGTCATCCCTTTCCCACAAAAGAAGATTTCCTTATCTTTTTTTCAACATAAGAAGCATGTCAGAAATTCCGGATTTTGCCAGACAACAATAGTTTTTTAAACTTTTGCCAGAAATTCTTAGCCAGCTGTTTATTTTTAAAAAGTTTTTGGTGTCAAAACCGAATTTTAGTGTCATACGATTCATCTTACATCTAATTTCTAAAAATCTAAGGATCTATAAAGGCAATCAACAAACAAAAAAACCAATCAACCATGAGCGAATTGCTAAACAACTCCTTTTACAGGAAAGAGAAGCTTAAAGAATTGATTCTGAAGCTGCATGAAGGGAATGACCCCGTAAAGGTACGCAACGAACTGACCGAAACCCTTCAAAACATTCCTTACGGGGAGGTCGTTGAAGTGGAACAGGAACTCATCGAACAGGGCTTGCCCGTGGAAGAGGTGCTGCGCCTCTGCGATGTTCACTCAGAAGTGCTCGAGGGCCATGTGGACCTTTCCACAGCCAAAGAGATCCCCCAAGGACATCCGGTGGATACTTTCATTAAGGAAAACCGCGAGCTTATCCGGACATGCGATCAGGCCACTGAAGTTTTTGAACGCATCAGGAATGATGGTGAAAAGGGTTTTGCCGATCATGTGCTCACCTTGAAGCAGCTTTTTAATAACCTGATGGATGTGGACAAGCATTATCAGCGAAAAGAATATCTGGTCTTTCCTTACCTGGAACAAAAAGGAGTCACCGGTCCGCCCAAAGTGATGTGGGGCAAACATGATGAGGCCCGAGAACAGCTCAAAGGGGCCATCGAGGTTCTTAATACTCCTGAATTAAAGCCTGATGACCTGACGGCATCTTACGATATCCTGATCAAAAATGCGCTGGACATCGTTCGTGACATGGTCACCAAAGAGGAGGAGATTTTATTTCCCATGGCAATGGACCAACTTACCGAGGCCGAGTGGTGGCAGGTTTACAAACAAACCCTCGAGATCGGCTATTGTCTTGTGGATCCTAAAACGGAGTGGAAGCCTGAAAGCATTCCGGAGGAAGAAGAGCAGGAGAACCTAACCAATATAGATGGCCGTATCCAGATGCCTTCGGGCAGTTTGTCGTTGCAGGAGTTGGTCAAGATCTTTAACATCCTGCCGGTGGATGTCACCTTCGTGGATAAAGATGATAAAGTAAAATATTTTTCTCAAAACCCCGACCGGGTTTTTACCCGCAGCCGGGCCATTATCAACCGGGATGTTCGATATTGCCATCCCCCGGCCAGTGTGCATATCGTGGATAAGATCATCGATGATTTCCGGGCGGGTCGCCAGAACCATGCGCCTTTCTGGATACAGATGCGAGGAAAGTTCATCTACATTCAATACTTTGCCCTGCGCGATGATGACGGAAATTACCTTGGAACGCTAGAAGTTTCACAGGACCTGACCGAGTTGCGTAAGCTTGAGGGCGAGCAGAGGATCTTGAACTATGAATCGTAATTTCAAAAATGGAAAATGACACAAAAACTTGTGATCACCCCGAAGACAAAAATCCTTGAGCTTATAGAAACTTATCCCCAACTGGAAGATATGCTCTTAGAAGCTGCGCCGGCATTCAAAAAACTGAAAAATCCTGTTTTGCGAAAAACGGTGGCCCGGGTGGCAACTGTTCAACAGGCTGCAGCGATCGGTGATCTGAAGGTACAGGACCTGGTAAACCGTTTGCGTGAGGCCGTCGGGCAGGATGCGATATCAGAGAGTGAAACCGGCGATGTCCACATCAATTACGAACGGCCTGATTGGTTTGATGCGGCCCGTGTCACTCAGCGGTTTGATGCACGCCCCATGCTTGAGGCCGGAGAAATGCCGGTTCACCAGGTAATGGCCGATCTCAAAAATCTGCCTGAAGGAGAGATCTATGAGTTGACGGTACCGTTGCTCACGGTCCCTCTGATTGAAAAAGCTGCAAGTCTTGGTTTCAGGCATTGGGTGGAAAAGAAAGAAGATGAGTTGTTCGTGATCCGTTTCCGGCAGTAGGAGATTTATACATGAGCCGAATAATGTTCCGGGTTCACCAGCTCCCGGTATTTGAACACGATTTTTTTAAAATCTTCCCATGTTTCCCGTTTCAACCCCGGATTGCGCAATAATGCCGATGGATGGTATACGGGCATGGCCAGTCGGCCCTGCACTGTGAGCCATTGACCACGTTCGCGGGATATGCGGTGTTGCTGACCTGCCAATGTTTTAAAAGCTGTAGCACCAAGCAGAACAATGATGGACGGGTCTACCAGTTCGATCTGTCTGAAGAGCCAGGGGATACAGGTTTCTGATTCGTGAGGTGAGGGAACTCGATTGTTGGGTGGCCGGCATTTTACAATGTTGCTGATGAAGACATGCGCTGAACGGTTGAAGCCACAGGCATTAAGAATCTTGTCCAGCAATTGTCCCGATTTGCCCACGAAAGGGCGGCCCTTCAGGTCTTCGTCTCGCCCGGGCGCTTCCCCGATGATGAAAACCCCGGCATTGGGGTTGCCTTCCCCGAAAATGACATGATTGCAGGACTGAGAAAGACCGCAGCGTGTGCATCGGAGAATTTCGGACTTCAGATTTTGGAATTCATCACTCATAAACCAGAATTGAATGAATCTTGCCAGATAAGGCACCCTTAATCTTCTGGTCCGAAATTATGAAATTTTCACGAAATGAACCTATGTTCACAAGTTTTATCCGGGGGTATTGCTTCCGGACTGGTTTAAAAAAAAGACTGTCCGGCCTGTTTTTCAAGTTATGTACATCAAATTAGGCGGTGGGGATATGGCTTTCTTTTTTATTTCTTTCGCTTATACCGCTTTTGCCACAACAAATATCCACTGATGACAACCATTATTCCTGCCAGTCCGACAAGAGGCACAATCAGAATATAAAAATCACCCATAATGACCTGGAAAAAACGGCCGGTATGAATTTCCAGTGACAAGTTCCAGAGCGACATGCGGGTTTGGCGGACCACCCCCTGGGGTGCATCGGGAAACGGCTTGTCGTGATAAAGGGGCAAAACGCCCTTGTCGTAATCCACTATGTACGGGTGGCCGTCCGGCCCTCTGATCATGCCTGTGATCTTGAATTGCCCCACGGGTCGTCCTGACGGGGCCCCCTTATAAACTTCCCCTTTGGCATAATCGAGAATTTGAGGGTTAGTGGGATGCCATAAGAATAACCCGCTGAAAGAACCGATTAGCCACGCACCTTCTTTGTAGGGTTCAAACACGTTAATGCCCATTACGCTCACGGGTGGTTGTACCTCACATTTACGGGGCTTTATATTTGAGGGAGAAAAGGTGAACATCCCGTCGGAAGTGGAGAGGAAGAATTGTTCTCTTTGTTCATCGTACCGGAGATCGCGGAGTTTATCATACCAGGGATTGGGCTGATCGAGATGGGAATACTTGATGGGCGCCACTTTGGTATAGCCGATGAGGATCAAAAATGGGGGCCGAAGGAAAATGCCTGTAAAAAAGAGGAAAGCAAGAAATATCCAGAACGAGGCCCCGGCTTTGTTGTGCCATTTGAGTGACCAGCGATTGGCCCTGACCAGTTTTTCGTAAGGTCTTTTTTTTCGTTTTCGGCGTTTGATCCAATCGGGGAAAAAGAAATAGATGATGCCCGTTATGGATAGAAAAATGGTGATGAGACCAAGCAAATCGATAAATAACTGGCCGGGCAATCCCAAAACTTCACCTGAATGCAGCTGCCATACCGTTTCCAGAAGTGTCACTTCTTTCTTGTAATTTTCGGGGGCAGGCAACTCCATTTTTTCAAAAGAGGTATTTGTCCCTGCGGCTTTTCCTCTGAAGAGATACGAACGGTTAAGCACATAAATGGAATCACCAACAGTTTCCACGGCCACAAATCTGTCCAGGTCAACATCCAGTGGGAATTGTTTCCAGTGTGCAGTCTCCTGGTCATAGGCGTAGAGCCCGAATTGGGTGGCAGCATACAAATGGCCTTCATGATCGCGGTGGAGATCAAAAACCTTCCGGTTGTCGGCCCCCTCGGGCAATCCCTTGTCGCCAGGCTGGTATTCCGAGAATGAGGAATCGGTGGCCCACACCCCGATATTTCCATAGATCAGGACGCTGTCGGGCGACACATTTATATTGCCCTTCAGGGCGCTGTTGCTCCAGTCTTCATAACTATAAACTTCGGGCAGGGCTGTTCGCGGCACATCAATGCCCGAAAAAAATGCCCGGTGGTTCATGAAGATGCCGGTGATGCCGTAATAAAGCAGGATGAAAGACAATATAAGCCCCGGCCAGCGGTGAAGCTTTTTATAGATTTTTCCCTTTGCCATAAAAAAGAAAGCGTGTCAGGTTTTTTGTAGAAAAATGACTGGATATAGGCTTTTCTCTCGTGCCGAGTTCCCCTTGGGGGGATTTAGGGGGCTCTTGAGGCCCCTAAATCACATTGTTCATCACCGCTTCCCCGTCACGGATTTTTTCGGCCAGGGATTGGACCGTCGCATTTTTGACAATTTTTTTGAACCCGTCTCTGACTTCCTTGTACTGGTCATGCAACGGACACGGATTGTCCTCGCTGCAGTTTTTCATACCGAAGCCACACCGGTGAAAAATGTCCTCGCCTTCGATCACTTTAATGACATCAAAAAGCGTCACCGACGGATCTTCGTTGGAAAAGAAGAAACCGCCTCCCCGGCCTTTGGCCGAATGAAGGAGTTTATGGCGGGTCAGCGGCTGCAGGATTTTTGCAGTAAAAGCCACCGGCGCTTCGATGTGTTTTGCCACATCTTCCACACCCGGGCGTCTGCCTTCCCAGTTTTGAAGCTGCACAGAGACCATGGCCCTAATGGCGTATTCCGAACTTTTTGAAAGCATGAAATAAGATCATTGGTTGTGATACCGGCAAAGATACATTTTTTCAATGGGTTCCCCGGGTTTTGGCTACCTTTACCTTAATGGAACTGGTTTTATGGTCCCGTTACTGTTTCCCGGTCAGTTCCTTTTCCATTTTTATAGCTTCAGGAAACAGAATGTTATTTTCCAGATGAATGTGGCGGTGCAGATCCTGTTCAAAGTTCTGCAGGCTCTTCATGGTGACTTCGTAGGTTTCACACCCGTCCTCCGGGGTGTGATAGTGATTGGTTAGTTCTGAAATGGTATCGAACCGGTCTCCCTCGGTTTGGTGCTCCTCGAGCATAACGGTTATAGGGGACTGCACATCACCAAATTGTTTCATATCCACCGCTTTCCCGTTTTGGACCTTCGTTAGCTTTCTGATAATGGGGAACAAAACCAGTTCTTCCTTCATCAGATGCATGCTGAGGTTGCCGGCGCCCTCTTCGAACGATTCAGATATTTTGAAGAGCTCCGGATGATTGCCACCATGAACGTCGCACAATTTCTGCAGTTTTTGTTTGATGAAGGGGATTTTCTCTTTCACGTAACTGTGGTGCCGCTTTTCAATGTAATCGGCCAGTTGGTCCGGGGAAAGACTTTCGATGAAACGTGCATCGAAATCCTCCTCCTGCATGGCGGAATTGAGTTGTGCGATGAGGGCCTGAACATCCACGCCTGCCTTTTGGCTGGCTTCTTTTAGCGATATGTCGCCACCGCAGCAAAAGTCGATGCGGTTTTGTTCGAAGAGTGGGGCCGTTTTAAAGCTTGACCGGACAACGTCGCCGACAATGGTATTTTCGTTAAGTTGCATAGCGTTTTGTTTTTTGTGTTGACACCGCAAATATAATTGAAGTATAAAAAAGGACAAAAATGTCCTTTGAATTATTTTATTAACAGCTGAGGGTTTCACTCCGAGTGACGCCCTCAGTAAGCCTTAAATCGGGAGATTTTGGATTTTGGGATTGCCGTCCCTGTATTGAGGGCTTCACTTCGAGTGAAACCCTCAATCTTTCTGGAACAATATCCACGAAAACATACGAATCATTATATTGCACCAAAAAAAGAAATGAATCAACCCGAAAATACAGTTCGTCAACATTACAAGGAACGCATTGAAGAGCTGACCGCCCAGATCAATCGGCTTCATCGTTCTTTCAAACTCATTTTTCCTGCCCGTTTGCTAACCTTTGTAGCTTTTGTGGTCACCGGTCTTTGGGTTATCAAATCCGGTTATGATGACATATTTATGTGGTCGTCAGCTTTGTTTTTTGTGCTTTTTCTGCTTGCGGTAAAATACGATCTGAAATTGAGAAAAAAGCAGAAGATGTTGAAAGCACGGCTTAAAGTCAATGAGGATGAACTCAAATATATTGACCATCAATACGGACAATTTGAAGACGGGCATGAATTTATATCCATGGAACCCGAATTGGCAGGTGATTTCGACCTGTTTGGATCGGGTTCGCTTTTTCAGTATCTGAACCGGAGTGTGACACGCTTCGGGCAGGAACTTTTTGCACGGGGTTTATGCCTGTGGGGAAAAAACACCGAAAATATTGAAGCCAGACAGGCCGCTGTTTCGGAATTGTCGCAATTGCCCCGTTTTATCGAAGATTTTCGGGCTCTGGGATTCGTTTCAGCAGGTGAGAAAGATGAGGTCCTTAAATTAAAGGAGTGGCTCGATACTTCCGGGTCGAAAGTCCGGTTGATGAAAATAGCAGGACTGCTTTGGCCTGTTTTTTTCATTGTGTGGGTTGGTCTTGTCATCGCCGGCGTCTTCGGATTCAATTCGTTGTTGGTTCCCGTTTTGGCCCCGTTTTTTATAACAGGGATGAAAAGAAAAACCATGATGTGGGCCCACCATCGGTTAGGCAAAAGTGCAGATATTTTGAAAAAATATTCGGGCCTGATAAGCCTCATTGAACATCAATCTTTTCGTTCGTCTTTTCTAAAAGAAAAACAGAGTAGCTTTCGTGATGGGAAAAAATGCGCTGGGGAGGCATTAAAGAATCTTTTCGGATTGCTGGAAAA
>JBNJDH010000034.1:0-15130 GCA_051744695.1 Bacteroidota bacterium
ATCGTACTTATTGGGATAAGTCATCAATTCATTGTGGTTTATTTTTACAATGAAAGGGATTTTATGCGCATATTTCCGCGAGTTCAACGATAAACCGCCAAAGGTGGTAGCTACTGCATTGCAGCCTCCTTCCATGGCCAGTTTAATAATGTTTTCCGGGTTGATAACCGGCATCACGCGTGACAAGGAATATGACCTCACCCGGGGAACCCCCGGCTCAGAAGTGCTCTATTTCAGCGCCAACCCCAACGGAGAGGCCGAAACCCTGCGTGTTACATTAAAACCAAGGGCGCGCCTGCGCAACCAGATATTCGAATTCGACATGGGGCAGCAGGCCATTAAAGGAAGAAGTGCAAAGGGGAACATCCTGACCAAATACGACATCCACAAGATCATCCTGAAGAAAAAAGGAGAATCAACGCTGGGAGGCCGCAAAATATGGTTTGAACCGGAAATCATGCGACTTAACGTCGAAGGCCGGGGCAAATACCTGGGAGAATTCCATGCCGGAGATCAAATTTTGGTAATGACCAAAGACGGGTCCTTTTATCAGACCAATTTTGATCTTACCAACCATTACGAAGACAACATCCTCTACATTGAGAAATTCAATCCCGATGTGGTCTGGTCAGCTGTATATTACGATGCCGATCAGGATTATTACTATTTGAAACGTTTTCAGGTGGAGCCGGTCAGCAAGCCCCAGCGGTTTATTGGCGACAATCCGGACAACCGTTTGATCAGACTGACTCATGTGGATTATCCCCGCCTGGAGATCAAGTTCGGCGGAGAAGATAAAGACCGCGAAAAAATGATCGTGGAAGCAGCTGAGTTCATCAACATTAAAGGATTTCGGGCCAAAGGGAAACGTCTTACCAGCTACCAGGTAAGCAAGGTACTGGAACTGGAACCCACAATTCCCGACAAACAGGAAGAAGAAGAAAACATCGTTGATGACGCTCATGACCACGACGAAGAAGAACAGGACAATGGCCAAATGTCTATGTTTTAACCCCAGACATGCAAACACGAACAATATACCTGATCGGATTCATGGGGAGCGGAAAATCCACCCTTGGTAAGGTTCTGGCCCGCCTGCTCAATTATTCGTTTATCGACCTGGATCGGTACATAGAAAAAAAAGAGGGAGCCACAGTAGCAGAAATCTTTTCCAGGCATGGAGAAGAAAAATTTCGCGAACTGGAACGGCTGGCCATTCATGAAACCGCCCAAAAAGGCGATACTGTAGTGGCAACAGGTGGGGGTGCTCCCTGTTTTTTTGACAACATGGATTTCATGAACCAACAAGGGATAACGGTATATCTTAAAATCATGCCCGACAATCTCGCCCGCCGGCTGACATCAGCACGCGCTCACCGCCCTCTTCTTGCAGAAAAAGACGAAAATGAGTTACACGAATTCATTAAACAAAGGCTGAAAGAACGCAGTCCATTTTATCAGAAAGCAAACATAGTTGCCGATACTGAAACCCTTTCCCCTGAAGAAACAGCAAGAAATATTGTCCAGGCCATAGAACACAAAAATGATTGAACAACCCGTTTCGTCCACAAAAATCAACATTTTAATCAATTACTAACCCCTCATCCATCTCCAATTGAAGGGATTCATGTATTTTTGCCTAAACCCCTCCATTCAATGAATAAAACACAAACATTACTGGCTTTGATCCTCGTTTTTACTTCAACCCTGCTTCCGGCCCAGACCAATCATCCCCGGGTGGGGCTGGTTCTGAGTGGTGGAGGTGCCAAAGGACTTGCCCACATCGGCGTGCTTAAAATCCTGGAAGAAGAAGGAATTCGTCCCGATTTTATTGCAGGAACCAGCATGGGAAGTATTATCGGGGGGTTATATGCCATAGGTTACAATGCATCGGAGCTTGATTCCATTGTCAAAAATATTGACTGGACACGCTTGCTAAGCGACGATATCCCCTTATCATACGTTTCTCCCCACGAAAAAAATGAATACAACCGTTATCAGGCCGAATTCACCCTGACACGCGACGGCCTGAAAATCCCTTCCGGTCTAATCAGGGGGCAACAGATCAGTGATATGATGACAGGTTTATCATGGCATAAAGCAGGTGTCCAAGACTTTGATGAACTGCCGATTCCTTTTCGCTGCGTGGCGGCCGACCTGAGAAGCGGAGAAGAGTATATCTTCCGCAAAGGCAATCTTACCACTGCCATGCGGGCAAGTATGTCCATTCCCACAGTTTTTTCACCCGTAAGGAAAGATTCACTTCTTCTGGTAGACGGAGGTGTTTTGAACAATTTCCCGGTCCAGGTCTGCAGAGATATGGGAGCCGACATCATCATCGGGGTCAATGTGGGATTTGAAGATAATCCCGATAAAGACATGACTGATAGTTTTACGGAAATTTTAATGGCCGCAGCCACAATCAGCGGGAATATATCTACGCGGGAAGCTATAAAACAAACCGACCTTCTGGTGTCACCCGACCTCTCGGATTTTAATACAGGAAGTTTTTCCAGCACCCAAGAAATCATTCAGATCGGAGAAGAGGCAGCCCGAAAAAAGGTTGAAGAACTGCGTGTCCTGACAGATTCAGCCGACACCCCCCACCGAAGTCCAATCCGTGTAGACAAAACCCGGAACCAGCAAGTTCATATCAATCATATACGGGCAAACGGGCTTGAAAACATCAACAAGCATTTTCTTCTTAGCAACCTGGGTATTCAGGAAGGCGACACCATCACACCGCCCCGGATGACAGATGCACTGAAACGAGCTATGGGAACCAGGCATTTCGAAAACATCACTTACCATATTGAACCGGAAAAAGAGAGTCACACCCTGGTTCTCAATGTAGAAGAGAGTCCCCGGGCAAAAGCCAAATTCTCACTTCATTACGACAATGAATACAAGGCAGGGGTAATGGCCAATGTAACCGGCCGGAATTTTTTAGGTAGAACATCCCGCTCGTCGCTCACGGTAGACATCTCCGAGAATCCAAAATTCGGAATTTCCCAAATTAATTTCCTGGGGGGTAAGCAAGTGATTGCCTCCAAGATCAAAATAGATCACGAGAACAATAATTTCCCCATTTATCTCGAAGACGGATCAAAATATGGATCATTTGAGCATCGCTACACCGCTTTCCGTGGTGGTTTTATGACAGCCCTCGGCACAAATTGGGAGATGGATACCTATGCCCGTTACAGCGTATCCACACTGAGAAATAAAAGCGGTTTCTCAGATGTTTTCTATGCAGGGGTAGAGCATTTCGGCAATGCTTTTTTGACCTCCTCGTTTGATTTTACATACAATTCGCTCGATAGTAGGTATTTCCCTAAAAGCGGGTCGCAACTGGAATTCAATTACAATCATAACCTGGATGTAAAAGAGGTCTATGAAGGAAGTGATGAGGGGAGAGATATGGTCGGCGATTTTATTCATATTCCCGGCAATAACTATTTTTCTATTATGGGAGATTATCGAAAATATCTCCCCGTTAATCCCCACCTAACAACCGGTTTACGTTTATCCGGACGATTCACAAGTCGCTCCATTCCGTTGATGGACTTTTCTTTCCTTGGCGGACTGCCTTTTAACAACCGCAGCAAAGAAGTTCACTTCATCGGTTATTCTTTCAGGGAAAAGCTGGTGGATAATTTTGCACTTGGCGAAGTCAATTTCAGATATCGAATTCTGGACCAGGTACATATCAGTGCCATAGGAGGCTTTTTGCTTTCCCGGACCAATCTGCCCGAAGTGATCGAACCCATTGGACTGGATAAAAGCAAACAGGTGTTTGAATACGGAATGATTGTAGCTTACGACAGTTTTCTGGGACCTTTGCAGGTAGGCGTGGGAAGCAACGATACCGACAACCGCCTGAGATGGTACTTCAATTTCGGTTTCAATTTTTAACCAACCCATTAAATCAAACCTTTGGCTTTAAATTCCAGATATTTATTCATGGTAGCCACGGTCAATTTTCCGGGTTTGCTAAGCACAGCATGAATTCCGTTCTTCTCCAGCTCTTTTACGATCAGCTTCTTGTCAAACATAAATTTTTCAGCAATGGTCTGGCGGTAAATTTCCTCCACATCCCGGGCTTTGTTGTGGATCATTTTCTCAATTTCAGTATTCTCAAAGAAAACCACCATCAGAAGATGATTGGATGAAAGCCTGCGCAACAAGGGAATCTCCCTGTAAGCGGATTTCAGACTTTCAAAATTGGTATATAACACCAGCAGACTTCGATGGGGAATGTTGCGGCGGACTGTGGCATATAAAGCTTCCATATTATGCTCCCAAAAGCCCGTCTTCTGATTGTAAAGCATTTCCATAATGGTGTTGAGATGCCGGGTTTCACGCCGCGCAGCCACAACACTCCGGATCTTTTCATTAAAAGTGATCAACCCTGCCTTATCGTGTTTCAGCAACGCAATATTGGAAAGTATTAAAGAGGTATTGATGGCATAATCGAGGAGGGAACATCCGTTGAATGGCATTTTCATGGTGCGACCCATATCGATGATCGAATACATCTGCTGCGATTTTTCGTCCTGATACTGATTGACCATCAACTGGTCCCTTTTTGCCGTTGCTTTCCAATTAATGGTCCTGATGTCATCGCCTTTGATGTATTCCCTGATCTGGTCAAATTCCATCTGATGACCGAATTTCCTGATCTTTTTCACCCCCATTTCACTCAGGCGGTCGGATATGGCCATAATCTCAAACCGGCGCATCTGCAGAAAAGAAGGATAAACCTTCACCAGGGAAGGTTGGGAGAGACGAAAACGTCTGGAAAGAATTTCCAAACGGGCCCGGGCAAAAACATTTAGATGGCCAAAGTGATATTCCCCTCTCTCCGTGGGTCTGATGGTATAGGAAAAGCACCAACTCCGACCCGGCTCCAGAAAGCCCTGGCGATGAAAATCCCTGATCTGCAACTGAACCGGCAATTCATCGATCACCTCCAATTTTACCTGAAAGGGAAAATCGTTCATGATGGTGACATGAACCTGGTTTTCATCGCCATTACTGAACCGTTCAGGCAGCCGTCGTTCTCCCGTGAGTTTACCGGATGACCCGCTATAAAGCATCAGCAAATCAACCCCTGTCAGGACAAAAAACAAAACAATTCCCACAATTCCCAAAACAAAAAACAAATTGTGAAAGTGCCCCAGAAGAAACAACACCACCAGCAACGAAAGGCCGTAATAAAAGCGGGGACAAATATATATGGATTTTATATGCATGTATAACCAGGTTTTACAAAGGTTGCGACATCAACGGGGTACATCCACCGAGTCAACGATCCTTCTGATCACACTTTCAGGCTGCAATCCTTCCATCTCCTTTTCCGGTGTCAGCATCACCCGGTGGCTGAGTACAGGCACCACCATCTCTTTAACGTCTTCGGGGGTCACAAAATCTCTGCCTTCCAGAGCGGCAAAAGCTCTTGCCGAGCGAAGCACCGCGAGAGAAGCCCTGGGACTGGCCCCGAGAAAAAGGCTGCTGTGATTCCTGGTTTTATCAATGATGCCAGCAATATAACTGAGCACCTCTGGTTCCACCACCACATAACTCACCAACTCCTGAAAATTGACGATATCTGAAGCCGATATAACGGGAGATACCTGGTCAATTTCCTGCTTGATGCCACGTTGCTGGGCGTTTTGAAGGATGGAGACTTCCTGTTCCAGTGTAGGATAATCAATTTTCACCTTAAACAGGAACCTGTCGAGCTGAGCTTCCGGAAGCCTGTAAGTCCCCTCATGTTCCACGGGGTTCTGAGTCGCCATCACGATAAAAGGTTGTTCCATTGGCCAGGTGACCCCGTCAACGGTTACCTGCCGCTCTTCCATCACCTCAAAAAGGGCAGCCTGCGTTTTGGCCGGAGCCCGGTTGACCTCATCAATCAGTACAATATTAGAAAACACGGGCCCCTTATTGAATTCAAATTCAGAACGCACCGAATGAAACACCATGGTGCCCAGAACATCCGAAGGCATGAGGTCAGGCGTAAACTGAATCCTGGAAAAACCGGTATCTACACATCTCGAAAGAAGTTTGGCAATCATGGTTTTGGCAATTCCGGGCACGCCTTCAATCAACACGTGGCCATTGGCCAAAAAAGCAGTAAGCATAAGGTCGAGCACCTTTTCCTGCCCCACGATCACCTTCCCGATCTCATTTCTTATTTTGTAGGCAGCGTGGTTCAGCTCTTCAACATTAAGACGGTTATTAAACAAAGAATTTCCGTCACCGTTGTTTGGATTGTTCCATTCCATAATTATCGACAGTTATTGTAAAAAAATTCAATTTGGCGGTTAAATTGCTCCAGATCTTCCCGGGTGATCTGATTTACCCGGCCCAGTTTATTCCCCATTTTAAACAACGCAGCCACGGACCGTTCAGGCACGCCCGACTTTCTTGACACTTCAGATATCATTTTACTTTCTCCACTATTGGTGTTAATGTAATACCTTGACCGGAGAAACTCAAGAAAGTAAGTGTAGCGTTTCCGGGCTATATTGAGATGGTCGTGCCGGCTATAGTACAAGCGAGCCACGGTATCCACAAAGCTGAGGGATGTGTTTACGGGTTTTTGTATAATTGGAATTGGCCGTTGTTTTCGCCGTGTACCAAAAACCATTAAAACAATGATCCCGAATACAATAATATACCAGGCAATGCGCAGGGATGTGTGATTAAGCACGTAATCGAACAATCCCTCCTGCCTGTGGGAACCGGGTTTGTAATATTCATCCCACACCGTTGTTTGAACGGGCAGATAAGAAAGGGCCTTAAAAATGTATTCTCCATTGTTGCGCGAAAGAAGATGATAATTTGTAAAGGCCAGGGGATTGCTATGCAGAAAAAAAGAACCATCGCCATGCTTTACCTGAATAAAATTCACTTCTCCTTTATGGTCGTATCCCAGAACTTTTGTGCGGGTTGAATCATATTTCTCAAAATAATAACGGGTCATCCACCGGGGATACCAATGGCCCGGAGAAGACCTTAATTCGGGATTGGTAAAACGAAAACCGAGAGAATCTGCCCCGAAAAAATTGCCCCCCTTCGAGACATCAGGTTGATAATCAACCTTAAGGGTATCTGCCAACTTTCCATACAAATGTTCTGTGGCAATGAACACGTGATTTCCTTTAGCTGCTACATCAAGCAGCTTCAGTGATGCATCATCTTTCATCTCGATGCGCCCGTTAATGAAAATAAAGTTGGTGTTCTGAGGCACCTCATCTTCCAGAAAAACATCAGGCCGGGTCCATGCAGTCTCAAGCTCCTCTCCCGGAAAGAGATCGGGCAACGATTCAAAAAGCAGATAATTGCCAAACGGTTTTTCTGCATTCCGCGAAAAACTGTAACTCCAATCGAGCGGCTGTGGTGCAAACACCGCTGCTATCATGAGGACAAGAGCAGCCAGGCCGGTTGCCCATGAAAAAATTTTTTTACGGCGAATGGCGTTTGTCATGATGACACCCTCCCTTCTCCCCTGTTTTTAAACGCTTTTTCAATCTCATGGAACTGAACGGAGGACAGTTCGGCATGTCCGTACCAGATGATGTCGAACAGCCGCATTCGCTTCCTGAAGTTCTCCTTCTCTTTTTGAGAATTGATCTCCCTATAATAATCGTAATTGGTTTTAAACCGTCTGATGGTTATCAAGCCCCGCTCCTGCAACTCTCTCAGATAAAGAAGAAACATCACCCGGACAGCTTCCCGGTAAGCCCCGTTATTGCGGAACAAACGGAGCATTTCTTTCAATTTGGATGGGGAATAATCTTCTTCTTCTTCATTAAAACGCAATGTGGAGTCCTCATTCTTCCTGGACATCACAAATAATCCGGAAACACGGATATCCAAAAGCCTTAACAAAGCAATCAAAACAAGAATTCCGGCAATGACCAGAATGGCATAATACCCCCATGACCAGCCTTCGGTAGAAGAAAACAACCAATGAAGAATTCTTGAATAGAGATAATTCCAAAGTCCCGGGCTATCCTGACCCCGGTCATACTGAAAACGAGAATCATTCTTCCACTCCTCAAGTTTTTCCTCCGGAATAGGGCGATACTCCACAGAGCTTTGGTCCCATGCTTCCTTGTGATCAAATTGGTTTACATCAAGGGTATCGGAGGCAGACAACCTCCCCATACCCAGGATGTGGAAAAAAAGAAAAATAAAAAGCAAAGGTCCGAAACGCTGCATCATTCTTCCTCTTTAATGGCTGAGACTTTCTCCATTAAGCTGTCCCGGTCTTTTTGCTCCCGAAGGCTGTAATACTGTAATGCAACAATCACATACAACCCCGGATAAAGTATGTATTGACCAAGCCCGCCGAATATCGTAGTCAAAATAACGGCCAGCGAATTGGCTTCCATGACCTCCTTTTGTCCGGATCCGACCAGGAAACCTTCTATGCCGGCGACAATTGCAGAAGGCAGAGAGAAAATGCCGTTCACGATCATCATTATCAAATAAGCCAGGAAAAGAATTCCAAAGGTATTCCACCACTTACTACGCACCAACTGAAAACACCGCGAAAAAAGACGACTCCCCCTTTTGTTCTCAATCAGCAAGACATACAAAATAAAGGAAAGCGGGACCGACAAATAAATACCGGGAAACAGGAACAATACAAAACCTATGATTACGATCACTGCGGCCAGTATACCATAACCGGCAACCCCCCCAAAATTCCGGGCAAACCGTTGCCAGACATCATCGGCACGAAAACCGTCTTTTCCTTTATGTTCGTATTCGGCCATATAAGCCGGAACAAGGCCTGCGAGAAACAATTGTGCCACCACGCTGAATAAAATGGTCAGTCCAACAAGGGCCGTGTCGGGCTGGCTCATATCATTGGCATTGCTCATCACCTGAAAGACAGAGGACATCATATCCCTGGCATAATATGCGCTCATAATTACGGCAATGATGACCGGCACACCGGCATAAAGACCAATAACCCTGAACAAACGACCGGCTTCACTGCCGATAAAAGAAAAAGCAGCATTAAAAACATCCGAAAAATCACGTTCTTTTTTTAATTCAATCTGTGTAGGTTTCATCATAGTCGGGGTTTTTAGAGTTTAATTTTTTATGAAGATAAACAGGATACCATACAAAATAACCAATAATCACGATCAAAGAAATCCCGATAATCAAAACAGCCACAATCAAAGACATTTGATCATAATAGCGTGTAATAAAACTTTCAATAAACCCGGCTGCAAGGAAAAAGGGCACCAATCCAAGCATAGTACGGGTACCATGGCGTACACCTTTCATGAAAGCGGTTTTCCGGGGTAATGTACCGGGGAAAATCATACTCCTGCCCAGCATGATGCCGGCACCACCGGCCAGCACTATAGCCGAAAGCTCAAGGGTGCCATGCAGAAAGATGGTCAGGGAAGAGACCGTAAGCAGAGAATGCTGATAAAAAAAGGCCTGAAAAGCACCCACCATTACCCCGTTTCGAAAAAGATGAAAGGCAGTACCTAAAGGAGTCAGAAGTCCAAACAAGAAGACTACAAATGACACCCAGATGTTGTTGGCCGTAATCATCACAAACATCTGAAATTCCCCCATTTGGCCGTAAATCGCAAGCGGATCACCTTTTTCAATATTTTCGAGGGTCATATTGACATACTGATCACCCAGAATAAGTCTGACAAAGTCGCTGTTCTCCATCACAGAAGCCACCCCGATCAACATGGAAACTACGAAAATGACCAACGAAAGAAGAAAATCTTTTCGGGAAGCATAAAGATCAAGTGGCAGCTCCCGCGTCCAGAAGGTTTGCAGCCGGGTGGATTTCTCTTTTTTGTTCTGATAAATCAGATGATAAGCCTTGCTACCCAGATTATTCAGATACTGAACAATAGATGATTCGGGATAAAAAGTCCGGGCATAAGAGAGATCATCCGTGAGCTGAATATAATGATCGGCCAGTTCATCGGGATCAAAGCTTTGCGGATCCAAAACTTTTTTCTCGAATTCCTGCCACCTTTGCCGGTTCCGGTTTATGAATATGATTTCACGCATAACACTCTGAAAACTCCCGCCAATTTAATTAAAATATCTTAAGAGAAAAGAAGAAACCGCATGGATTTTGTTCACCAGAAGAATCAAATATTGCATGACATTCATTTAAAACAACCTGAAAATCAATTCCAAAAAAATTTAAAGCAAAAAATATATTTATTACATTTGCCACACCAAAACCCAAACTTTTGTCCCTTCTCAGATGGAAACAATTGAACTTAACACAACACAAAACGTATCTCTGGAATTTCCGATAGCAAGTATAGCCGACCGGATACTCGCCTACCTGGTCGATTTCCTTGTAATGGTCTTTTATGCTCTGGTTCTAATTCTGGGGTTGCTGAACGGCCTCGATCTCGCTCCGGCCTGGTGGATGCTATTTCTTGTTTTTCCGGTTTTAGGTTATCACCTGATCTTCGAAATGTTTTTCAACGGACAAAGTCCTGGAAAACGCATGTTGAACATTAAAGTATTTAAATCGGACGGCCGGCATCTCTCTGCCGGAAGTTGTTTCATCCGTTGGATTTTTCGACTTGCTGACATTACCTTCACATCAGGAGCTCTGGCCATTATCATGATCATCATCAACGGGAAAGGCCAGAGGGTTGGAGATGTAGCCGCCGGCACCACCGTCCTTAAAATCAGAAACAAAAATCATATTCACCAAACTCTCTGGATGGAGGTAGAAGAAGGCTATCAACCTCGCTTTCCGGAAGCAGAAAAACTCTCCGACAAGGATGTCCAAACCATCAAAGAAGTTTTACAAACAACCGCAGATGCCAGCGAACGCCCCGATTCCTATGTGGAATTGTTGTCAAAAGCACGAAAAGCCATTGAACAAAAAACCCGGACCCAATCCACCCTTCCCGACAGGGAATATCTCACCACTATGATCAAAGATTACAACGCCTGTCATCAGGCAGATTATTAATACAAAAAATTCATTAATCACATTTTAATTCTTTTCAAATGAAAACAAAAACCGCAAACAACCCATTTCAGATCAAAATTTTTGACAACAAAGAGAGCGGAGCAAAAAAAATGGCAAATATCATTGCCGACACCATAAAAAGCCGAAACAGTAAGAGAGAAAAAACGGTTCTTGGTCTGGCAACAGGATCATCACCCATCATGATTTACCAGGAACTTATCAACCTTCACAAAGAAGAGGGTCTCAGTTTTCAAAACGTAATCACTTTCAATCTGGACGAATACTGGCCCATGTCCCCCGACCATGTTCAAAGCTATCACCGGTTTATGTACAAACATTTGTTTAATCACATCGACATCAATCCACAAAACATTCATATCCCCGATGGCACCCTTGAAAATCCAGAAATTGACAAATTTTGCACCACTTACGAAGAAAAAATAAAAACGTCAGGAGGAATCGATATACAAATCTTGGGTATTGGACGATCAGGTCATATAGGATTCAATGAGCCGGGTTCCAAAATTGACTCGGTCACAAGAAAGGTTGACCTTCATCCCCTCACCATTGAAGATGCAGCCGGTGACTTTGGCGGTGAAAATGCGGTTCCCCGCCAGGCTATTACGATGGGCATAGACACCATCTTAAACGCTCGTAAGATATTATTTGCTGCCTGGGGGAAATCAAAAGCCCCTATCCTTGAAAAAATGGTCAACGGCCCGGTTTCTTGTGAAATTCCCGCCTCTTTTCTACAACACCACCCCGATGTAAGCATTTTTGCCGATAAAGAAGCTGCTGCCGAAATTAATTAGGGTTCACGCGTTTCCGGAGAAACAAGCTGAAATTGTTTCATTTCGCTCGCAAAAAAGAGGTTACAGCGGAATTTTTAAAGATGTTTTTATCCAAGATAACAAATTTTGCTATAAAACAGTGCCTAAATGGTGCCTCTCAATAAATTAAGCAAAGTTTGTTTTGGTTATGTGTCTGGTCAGAAAGTGCCAATTGCCAAAGCCTGCCCCGATATCATCGGGGGCTTGAGAAGCCGCCCAAAGCGCAGTTTACTCACGTAAATGAGTATTTTGGTGGCAAGCCTGTCTGCTGTTTTAGCGATTAAAATGCATTTGATATGAAAGGACTTTTCTTTCTGTATGCAATTCATTAAGCACTAAACGCCCGGCAGGCCTGCCTGGCGCTTTGCATAAAAGCAACCATCCGTCTTAATGGTTTTAAAACAAAACACCAACATGTTTCTTTTTCATGACCAGCCAGGCAGGCGTTACGCCTCAAGTGAAACTTTATCGACAAACACTAAATAAAAACAAAGGACGTCGAGGATAAAATAACTCAAAATTCAATAACCCTTTGACATATTAGAAAAATTTTTTAAAATTTGCAGCATGTTTAAAAAATAGGCCATGAGTTTAAAAAAAGTATTAGCGGAACCCGAGGAGGCAAGCAATCAGAGCCGTCAGGCCAAACAGAAGAAAAAAATCATCAGAGCCCTGGCTAAGGCCGAAGGCCCCTTGACCATTCCTGACATACAAAAACAGATCAAAACAAGTGCCCCCACCATAATTAAGCTCTTAAATGAGTTGATTACCGATGATCTGGTCTTGGAGGAGGGAAAAAAAGAGACAGATAACGGACGTCGTCCCACCCTTTACAAGCTTAACATCCGGCGGTTTTATGCCGTAGGGGTAGAAATCCTATTTAAGCGCATCAGTATTTCCGTAGTCCGGCTCGACCAGAATGTTGTCTTCGAAAAGCAAGACATCCTGTTCAGGCTGGAAGACACCAAAGAAAGCCTTGAATATGTGATCAACTTCATTCAGGAGGCCATGGATGAATGTGAAATATCGAAAGAATACATCCTTGGAATCGGAATGGGGATTACAGGGCGTGTAAACAGCAACACCGGCGAATCATACAATTTTTTTACTTTCACACAAGATCCATTAGCCTTGTATCTCTCCAACCGTTTGGAAAAGCAGGTTTTCATTGACAACGACACACACATCATGGGCCTTGCCGAACAAGTACTCGGACAAGCCAGGGATGTACGTCACGCCCTGATTCTGAATGTGAGCCGGGGACTGGGCATGACCATCATTGCCAACGAAAAAATCATCACGGGAGGCATGGGATTCGCCGGGGAGTTTGGGCACATGCAAATGGGCAACTCCCAGAAACTTTGTATTTGCGGGAAACGAGGTTGCCTAGGCATGGAAGTCTCGGGATATGCCCTGGAAGAAAACTTCAAAGCAGCGATAGAAGAAGGAGGAATTTCGCTGGCCGTTAACAACAAGAACCTGGAAAACATCCGTTATGACGATATTCTGGCCGCAGCTGACCAGGGCGATGGACTCAGCATTTCCCTCTTGCAGTCCATGGGCGAAACCCTGGGAATGGCACTGGGAAATATAGTGAACCTCCTCAACCCTGAATTGGTCATTATCGGCGGAAAATTTGCCCAGGCAGGTTATATGTTCACCGATTCCATAAAAACAGGCATGAACAAAACGGCACTTACCGTGCCTTTGCGATTCCTGCACATTAAAACTTCATCTCTGGGCAACGGAAGCGGTTGCAATGGTGCAGCGGCCATGGTATTTAACCAACACGATTTGATATAAAAACGGTATTGCCTACCTCAGCCTACTCTATTTCCCCGGCATCCCAACCCATAACGGCACCAATCACCGGGACAATCATGCGGGCCATTTTTTTCTGTCCCAGGTAAGAAGGATGAGAATCCGCCCCGAAATCTTCGTTTTCATTCAGCAAAGCCGGAGGCATCCCAATAAAATGAACATTGCCATCATTATGCAAAACATTGAATTGACGGACCATTTCTTTCACATAACGATGGCATGGCTCATCGGTCATGGGACCTACCACACAAAAGACAGGAATTTCCCCGTAAGCATCACGAACCATTTTCAGCAGCTCTTCATATCGCCGCTGAAACATCACTTTACTAGGATGTGGGCGGGTTGAGAAGTCATTGGTTCCCAGATTAATCACCACCACATCCGGAATCCACCGGGAAAAATCCCACAAAGGTGCTGTTTCCATATCTAAGGCTTGGTTAAACCTGGTCGGCATAGGTACAGGGTCTTCAGATACACGCAAGGAGTCCCCGTAATTCCTGATCACGCCAAGTCCTGAATGAGCAATAACGTGAAAATCGGCATCAAAAGTCCGGGAGACGATCGAAGCCCATGATTTCCAAACATTTTCAGTTTCTGGCCGGAAAGATTCATTACGGTCGGCGCTTTCTGTTCCATAGCCGCATGTAATAGAGTTTCCGATGAATTCCATCCGCCGGTCTGAAAATTCCGGAGGAGACAACAACCTCCCGCTCTTACCGGTTTCAAGGCCGTAAAATACAGCTGTCCCCATCTCCCCTTCTGTCCGTTTTAAGAATATACCCTCATGGGGTCCCTCCCCTTCTATTTCTTCAATATGTGCCACCGTATCGCCGATGGCATGTAAACGACCATAATTCTTTCCGTCAATGAAGAGGTCAAAATGGTTCCGTTCTCCACCTCTAAAATGAAGTTTCAACGATTTTCCTGTAAACCGGAACCGGACCTGAACACCGGGCCAGTCGTAACGAACCGAATCGCTGGCAGAGTCATCGACCCTACCCAGGTAATTTATCTTTTCATGACCGGCCGAATAAAAATTTTCCGGGTTTTCGGAATGAATCGATATTGACTGAAAAACCATGATTGAAAGAAAGAGATATTTCCACATGGGGATAAATGATTAGATGTTAATTAGTATCTGTCCATAAAGTACCACTTGCTGCGTTACGCCTGCCTGGCGGGTTATAGAAAAGAAACATGCTGATGTTTTGATTAAAACCACTAAAACCGATGTTTTCTTTTATACAAAACGGCAGACAGGCTTGCCGCCAAAATACTCATTTACGTGAGTAAACTGCGCTTTTGGCGGCTTCGCAAGCCCCCGATGATATCGGGGTCGTAAAGCTCGATACCATCCTCGAAGACGTGAAGCACAAGTGTCAGAAGATGGGTGAAGCAGTGGTCAAAGGCAACCTTCGAGCTATTGAACGCGCCTATGAGGAGGTGAAATCAGAATGAGCGCAGACAAAGCAAAAAC
>JBNJDH010000035.1:0-14948 GCA_051744695.1 Bacteroidota bacterium
AAAAACAGATCTTTATGTTTTAAAGGTTCATTGTGTTAAAATGCAGTTTATCAGTGTTGTACGATTCATCTTAAATCTAAAAAACTACCGATCTATTATATATAAATATAACCATATTATGGCGGGATTGTTGTGAAAAATTGTAAAGATGTGGGGTCAATCTTTGGTCCCGTCGTATCCCCACTTCAGGTAAGTCGCCCCCCACGTAAAACCTGCACCAAAAGAAGCCAGAATGAGATTGTCGCCTTTTTTGAGTTGTTTTTCCCACTCCCACAGGCAGAGGGGGAGGGTGGCCGCGGTGGTGTTGCCGTAGCGTTGGATGTTGATCATCACTTTTTCTTTATCAATCCCCATCCGTTGTGCGGTTCCCTCGATGATGCGCATATTGGCCTGGTGAGGCACAAGCCATGTGAGTGTTTCGGGGGTGATGTTGTTGCGGTCCATGACATCAACAGCCACATCGGCCATTTTGGATACAGCATGTTTGAAAACATGACGGCCGTCCTGATAGATGAAGTGTTCGTGGTTGTCGATGGTTTCGTGTGTGGGCGGCTTCACCGAACCGCCTGCTTTTTGATGGAGAAATTCACGACCAAAACCATCGCTGAGCAATTTGCTGTCCATAACCCCGAAATCCTCATTTGTCGGTTCAAGGAGAACCGCGGCAGCTCCGTCGCCAAACAAAACACAGGTGGTGCGGTCGGTATAATCGGTGATGGCCGACATTTTATCGGCACCTACCACCACCACTTTCTTCTTGTTTCCGCTTTCCACAAAACGGGCTGCCGTGTCGAGGGCATAGAGGAAGCCCGAACAACCTGCGTTCAGATCAAAACTGTGGGCCGAACGGATGTCGCATTTGTCCGAAATAATATTGGCAGTGGCAGGAAAAACACGGTCGGGTGTCACGGTGGCACAAATAAGCAGGTCTACTTCGTCGGGTGAAGTGCCCGATTTGCGAAAAAGTTCTTCCACAGCTTTGACGGCCATATCGGAAGTTCCTTTTCCCTCACCTTTCAGGATGCGCCGTTCTTTGATGCCCACACGGGTGGTGATCCATTCATCAGATGTTTCGACCATATTGCTGAGTTCCTCGTTGTTGAGGATGTAATCGGGGACGTAGCCCCCAACCGCTGTGATGACTGCATTCATTTTTTCCATCGTGACAAACAAATGATTTGACAGATCCTGGTAACAATAGATCGTTAGATTATTGGATGTTAGGATAACACTATGATGCTGATATGCTACAAATTAACATGAAAAACAACACAGGCTAAATCGAATGAATAACAAAGCATTACAAAGCTTAACGGTCTATTGTCGAATAAATCAGGAACGGGAAGATGTTTCCCGGATTTTTTTGAACAAAAAAACCCCTAAATGACAGGCACTTAGGGGCATTTTTATTTTTTGGGTGCAAGGCTCCTATGCTCCTTTACAGGTTATGCTGTAACTTCTTTTTCAACAGCCAGTTTGCCCCTGTAATGGCCGCATTCACCACAAACTGTGTGCAGTTTGATGGTGGCGCCACAATTTGAGCAAACCCCCAAAGCAGCAGTGCTGGCTTTGTAATGGGTCCTTCTCTTGTCCCTTCTTGTTTTGGATGTCTTTCGTTTTGGATGTGCCATTTTATAACCTCTTTTTACTTGTTGTTGTTTTTATCAATTAATTTCTTCAATTCCTCCCAGCGGGGGTCTATTGATTCCTCGTCTGTGTTTTCTGAGCCGGTCTCTTCGTTTTCGTCAATTATATAGTTCTTGAGCTGATCCAGCATTTCCGGATCGCATCCCGGACTTCCGTCCTCCTTATCGGGATGTACATGCCGGATGGGCATGCTCACCACGATGAACTCGTAAATATATTGCGCCACGTTTATGGTGTGAGATTCGTATGGAAGCACCACGATCTCTTCCGTGGGCTCATCGAACGATTCTCCGAAATTTACATAAATGGTTCCTTCGTAATGGACGGGTACGTCAACCGGTCCCAGACAACGATCACAAACAGCTCCTGCTATGCCGTCGATGGTAAATTCCAGCTCCAGCATCCGGGTGGTTTTGATTAGCCGGACTTTGACTTTCAGGTCACCAGTCTCTACTTGCGGCTGCTCAAAAAGCCCGAAAAAGGCATCTCCCAGGTTGTACTCAAAGAAGTGGTCACCTTCTTTAAGTCCTTTAAAGGCAATGCCATAATCTTTCCATCTGGTTCTCTCTGTTGTCATACTTCAAAAACTCCGCAAAGGTATAAAATATTCAGACTGTGCGAAAAAATAATTTTATAAAAAATCATGTGCCCTTTTGATTGCCTTTTCCTGATGCCGGCAATTCAATTCTGAAGGTGGTTCCTTTTCCGGGGACTGATTCTTTCACAAATATTTTGCCTTCATGATATTCGGTGATGATTCGCCGCACCAGGGTGAGACCCAGTCCCCAGCCTCGTCTTTTTGTTGTATAGCCGGGTTTAAAAATGGTTTTCTGATGCTTGCGGGAGATGCCTTTGCCTGTATCGGTGATTTCGATGAAGGCATATTTGCGGGTTTGGCCCCAGCTGAAATGAATGGTGCCTTTCCCTTCCATGGCATCGGCGGCATTCTTGCAAAGGTTCTCAATGACCCATTCAAACAGGGGTCGATTCATGGACACGGTTAATTCCGGTTGATCTTCTGTGGGCAACACAATCTGAACACCTGATGAAATTCGATGTTGCAGATATCCCTGTACATCTGTGAGCATTGCGCCGATGGGAACAGGTTTCATTTCGGCCCTTGAGCCGATTCTGGAGAATCGGGCTGTGATGGTCTGAAGGCGTTGAATGTCATGACGCATTTCTTCCACCAGTGAAGGATCCACCTTTTTCATTTCCAGGATTTCGAGCCACCCAAGCAGGGAAGAAGTGGGTGTGCCCAGTTGGTGGGCGGTCTCCTTGGCCATGCCAACCCATACCTGGTCCTGCTCTCTTCGCCTGGCAGCACTAAAGGCCCAATAGGCAAGCAAAACGAACAGAACCACAACAATGAGTTGAACCACCGGGAACCACCGCAATTTTTGCAGGAGAATGGAGTCGGCATAATAGAGGTATTGCCTCTGGTCATCTCCCAAATCAATCACAATGGGCTCACGCCCCTGTTTCATCTCCTCGAGTTCCGATTGCAGATGTGCTTGTTCGTTGGTATCAGGGATTTTCAGGTTTCGATAAAAATAGATGGAGTCGTTTTCATCGGCAATGATGAGGGGAACAGTGGTGTTGTTTTGAATGATCTCGAAGACGAGATCGAGCGAGTGTTCATCGGCATCCGATTGTGTAAACTGGCGGTTGGCTTTTGCCCAGATCTCCATTCTCCGGGTTTCTTCACGGCGCAGTTCTGATGCCAGTTGGTTGGTATAGAACAAAGAGGCGCCCCCGATGATGAGCGCTCCCAGCATCAGAAGAAATTTCCACCATTTTTTTCTGCGGTACAATTCCATAAAAGGCCCTTCTATCGATATTTTTCATCCCGGTTCAGAAATATGCTTACATAACTGTTGTACCGGGAATTGGCAATATCGCCCCTGTCCACGGCCTCTTTGACCGCACAGCCGGGTTCGTGGAGATGGGTGCAGTTGTGATACCGGCAATCTTTCGAGTATCTGAATATTTCACGGAAAAAGTGGAACAACTCTTTTTTTTCGATGTTGTGCAGTCCGAACCCCCGGATGCCTGGCGTGTCAATGATGTATCCGCCAAAACTGAGGGGGTGCATTTCGGCGAAAGTGGTGGTGTGACGTCCGGTGCGGTGTTGGTCGGAAATTTGAGCTGTTTTCAGGTGGAGGGAGGGCTCCAGGCGGTTGATCAGTGTGCTTTTCCCTACGCCTGAGTGACCGGCCAAGAGGGAGACCCGGTCTTGTAAAAGCTCTTTGACTTGTCCCAAATCCTCTTCGGTTTTGGCCGAGGTGGTCAGAACGTTGTACCCGATATTTTGATAGATATCTACTGTTTCTTTCAGATGTTCCTGGTTGAGGTGGTCGTAGCGGTCGATCTTGTTGAATATGATGGTGGTTGGAATGTCGTAGGCTTCGGTGGTGGCCAGAAAACGGTCGATGAAAACGGGGGTGGTCACGGGATAGTTGATGGTGGCCACAAGGATGGCCTGGTCGATGTTCGAGGCCAGGATCTGTGTCTGCCGTGAGAGGTTTGATGCCCGCCTGACAATAAAATTTTTTCGCTCTTTGATCTCTTCAATGAGGCCGGTCCCCGTTTGAGGATCAACAGAAACTTCTACCCGGTCTCCGACGGCAACGGGGTTTGTCGTTTTCATATCATTCAGGCGAAACCTGCCTTTGATCTTACATGATATGGTTTCCCCGTCTTCCGGTTTTACCTGGTACCAACTGCCGGTTGATTTTATGACAACACCTTCCTTCAAGACAAACTATTTTTTGATGATCTCCTTTCCCCGGAAGACTAAGCAGAAATGCCTTCCAATTTTAATTTGCTCTCAAAAATAGTGATTTATGGGAGGTTTTTCTAATATTTTTCGTTCAAACTTTTTTCAGAAAATCAATTATCAGAAAACAGGGGGGAATTCACCCGTGGTTTTTGGTGGTTTTTTTTCGGAGATATACTGGATTTATGAGGTTCCGTAAATGGACCGGCAATGAGATTAGGAAGCTGTCTAAAAAGAGCTTTAAAAACCTCTATATGCTTCCAGTTTGTAAGTGACTTTTTTTATTGTGTCGCACCTCCGGCGCTTACTTTTATTGTAAAGTTTTGTTGTTTTATTACCATAATCTCGCACCTCCGGTGCTTTGGAATAGCCACGGAGTGCCTGCCTGGCAACAAATGAAATAGAGGCTTTTTATCTTTCAGTAAAAACCTTTGAGACAAAATAGTTCTATTTCATGAAACGGCAGACAGGGCGACAGTATGGGAAAAAAACTCTGTATTGAAAACGATATTAAGCTCCAGAGGAGCGACACTTTCTTTTAAGTTGAAACGAGCATGGCAGGGGATGCCACAAAAGGGAATGTATAAGTTCTTGCATGCGAGCCTGCCTGGCGGCTTATGAAAGAGAAACATTCTCTTTTTTGATGCAAAGCCACTGATATAGACGGTTGCATATAAATAAAACGGCAGACAGACCTGCCTGTCGGCTTATTAGAAGGCAGATCTTGTTTTTGAGAAAAATTCTTATGAGAAAAAAGATTCTTTTCGAGAAAACGTCAGGCAGGTTCCCTGTCTGCCGACAGGCAGGCATCAGACCAATAACTTAGACAAATTTTATACTGATAAAAGTTATGGAATTCAAAAATAGACTTTTGAGACAGCTTCTTAACTTTTGCCTGTATTTTACAGTTTCTTTAAAATAATGACTCGCTTTCCGTCATCCCACAAGTGGTGGTAATTCCATTTCCGGCAGATGAACTCGAATGTTTCCAGGTTGAAAAAAGTGACGTGGGTGTAATCGCCCGGGTAGAACCATTTGGGAAATTCATCCAGGGACGGCCGGAACATGGTCATGATGGTGAGGATTCCACCCGGTTTCAGCCGCTCCTCGATGCGGTCCATTTCCCGGCCCGGGTGGTGGAAATGCTCAAAAGTTTCGGTGGAGAAAATAAAGTCGAAAGGCCCCTTAGGTAATTCGGGCCCGAAAATGGGATCATAATCGAGGCAGCGGATTCCATTCCGGCCGAGAAGTTGTGAGAGGGTGGGCCCCGGTCCGCTGCCATAATCCAGTCCCCTCATGTCGGCCGAAAGAAAGGGGAGCGTAGGTTCAATGGCCTGATTGAGGAACTTGACGTATCCCGGCGCTTCGATGGTGTTTTCATGTTCTTGGTAGCGGGTCTGCTCTTCATCCCTTCGGGGAAGGTCGTCCGGGTGGGTGAATATGAGCTGGCAATTGGCGCAATGAAGATATCTGCGCTGAAGCCGGCCTTCAACGGGGCTTATTTTTTCACTGGTGGCTTGGCAAAGGGGGCAATTCATATTCATGATACGGGTCATCGGCAGGTTTTAAATTAACGGGAGGCGCATTTTGTGCACAAGGTGCTCTCGGGAACCAAAACCAGGCGCCCCATGGGAATTTCCTGACCACATTTGTAGCAGGTGCCGAACTCCGGCTTATCTATATTTTCCCGGGCTTTTTCCAGCTTTTTTAGTTTCTGGCGGGTCTGTGCCAATGCAGCCTCATTCACACTCTTATTGTTGATGGCATCCATTCGGGACACCCGTCCGATGCTGTTTTCCGGGGCAATGGGCTTGGTCAGCTCTTCCAGCTCTTTGATCTCGCGCCGGGCTTTTTCTATTTTCCGCTCAATGGTTGAGCGGATGTGTTCTTTCTCTTCAGGCTTCATAAAGTTCTATTGCGAATATTTCAGGTAATCTTTGACTTCCAGAAACGCTTTTTCCATGCGTATCATGTGGTCGATCATGAAGGTGAATATTTCGGTCCAGGTCTCTTTTTGGTACATATCGCCGGGTTTTTCCACATATACCCGGCAGACTTCCCGCCCGTTGTCTTTCACATAGGCATAATCCCAGATCAGGGGTTTGCCGAATTCTCCCTCGAAAATGCCTTTGGCAGCTTCCAGTTTCTCGTAAAGGGCGAGCCGCTTATCTTCATCTTTGATGTTGATCTCCAGGGCCACGATGATTTTTTCGCGACCCACATCAAAGCGCAGGTCAAGTCCCTTGATACCGGTGTTTCCATAAATCCATAGCCGCTTCCGTCCTTTTTGTTCCGGAAGGCGGCGGGTCTTGTTTGCCAGCTTTTGCCAGAATTCGAGACGGAGTTGTTTGGCTTCTTCTTTCGAAAACATAAAGCGGGTTTGTATGGTGATTCACCAAATTCATCAATTTCTGAAGAAGATCTCCATTATTCCCGGACTGCCGGATGTTAATCTGATTCCGGATCATTGGGTTTGTTTCCCGGGGCCAGCAACAGATAGAGCAGATAGGTTGTTCCGATGCCCATAAGAGCAATGGCGATGTACTCGATCACGGGCGAAGGGGCATGGATCATTCCGAAGCCGGCAATAACGAAAAATACAGCCACAATGGCCAGTTTGGTCTTCATAGCATTCAGAAATTATACCGCAAAGATAGCAAAAGGCGGTGGTTTTTATAATTTTCCGTATTCACGGGCACACCGTAATCGTCGGTCTCTTCACTCCAGGCTGCATTTGTAAAGAGCCATTCGGCACCGATCCAGAAAGAATCAAATACATATTTTAACCGGGGCGAAACGGCATATACGGAAGCCACCTGCCCTTTGCTGCGGGAGAGGTCTTCAACCACGGCAACTTCTTCACGGGCCCCCATGTTCGCGGTATATCCTGCAAAAATGCCGGGTTGCCACCCATTTTGATTGTTGGTTTGAATGTCGGTCCAGATGGAGCCGGTGGAGAGGGGCACGTAATCATCATCGGCCAGGGTGCGGCCTGTGCCGCCCAGCATTGCCATTTCGGAAAGATTGCCTCCGTAAAGACCTTCCATACGGAAAATGAAACCGGGTAAAGTATAACGGAACGAAGCGCTGAAATGCGAACTCCTGACTTTTTCGGGGGAGGCCGGCGAACCTGCTATATTCTCCGGAACCGCCAGGGTTTTCATGCCGCCTGTAAGGGCCACCAGGATGCCTCTGGTTTCCCAATTGAGGCGGGCATCCAGCTCAGGGAAGAGAGCTTCTTCGGTGCTGTTGCTTCCATAACCTGTATTTCTGAAGTTGTTTTGGTCGACGATGAAAAACGAAAGGCGGGTTGAGGAAGAGATCTCTCTGGTAATTCTGATTTGCGGAGACCGAAGGAGGGGGTGAAAGGGAGTGCCGGCATTGGCATTGACTGTGCCCGGGAAGTTGCCTGTGACAAATATGGGATGCCAGGTCTGACCGCCCAGGAATGTCCATTTTTTATTGCTCAGTGATATGAAAGCGTGACGAAGCCGGAAATAAGAGTCCGGATCCCCTAGCCCGAGGAAATCGCCTTCGATCATAGCCGAGGAGCTGAAATTGCCAATATCCGGTCCGCTGATGTCGAGTCCGAAGCGACTGTGGGCCCCGTCGATATCGAACTGGCTTTGGTTGTTGAGGTCATCGCCCGAGTCATTTCGTTTTTCCGGAAGGGGATAAAGATAAATGTGGCGATTCCTGGCAATTACGCTGGAGCGGCTGTCGTAACTGGCATCCAGCCCTATATAACCGTGGAAGGATACATCAAAATCCTGGGCATAGGAAGTTGCAGCAAATAGCAACAGCAATAGTGTTGTCAAACGGGGCTTCATCTTTCTTAACATGCGTGGTGTTTTTTAAAAATTGTGACAAAATTCAGGCAACTAAAAATAAACTGATTAACAAACTGCGGTGCAGGCGGTGCCTACACAAAAATCCCGCTAAAAAACAAAAAGTTCCTCATACGTACAAATGGGAGTTGGGTGTTGATGAATGAGACAAGCAAATCAGGCTAACGAGTACCGGAATTAACAAATAGTTTCTATCATTGCGGTAATCCTGGCAAAAGTCATTATTTTAGCACAACAAATCCATTTTTGAAAAAAATTTTATGGACCGACTTGTCAATTTTCTCACGTCCCGCCAGTTGATGGGGGCCTTGTTCATTCTTTTATCGATGGTGCTGGCTGTGGCCACCTTTTTAGAAAATGATTTTGGATACAATGCTGCCCACGCCATGGTTTACAACACCTGGTGGTTCGAACTCATCTTTCTCTTGCTGGCCATTAATATGTTCGGCAACCTGTTTGCCTTTCATATGTGGCGTTGGTCCAAAGCGCCGGTGCTGTTGTTTCATCTGTCTTTTTTTATCATCCTCGTCGGAGCTGCAATAACCCGCTATATTGGGTACGAAGGCACAATGCCTATACGTGAGGGTGAAACCTCTAATACGATTTATACAACGCAAAGTTACCTCTCGGTGGATATTCATGATGATGAAGGACAACAAACTTTTCATGAGCCGGTATTCCTGTCACCGGCCACACCTCATGAATATTCCGGAAAAGTGGAAATCAACGGAACCACCTTTCGGCTTCAGAGTGAAGAGTTCACACCCAATGCGGCCATGCGCCCTGTCCGTACTGAAGAAGGGAACCCGTTGGCCGGGATTTTGGTGGCCTCGGGCGAGGGGCGGCAGGAACATTTTTTATCGCCCGGGGAACGGCTTACCGCTGGTGGGTTGACCTTTCAGTTTGGTGAAAGTGAGTTTGATGAACCCGATGTGCTGGTCAGGATGGAGGATGATGAAAGTCTTTCGGTGACCTCCCCCCATTCTATGGAGTTGGCCTCGATGGATTCCAACGGTGAAGAATCCCTTGAACCCGGCCAGGAAACAGCATTCACACGGGGTAAGGTTTTATCCGTTAAAGGTACCCGCATCGCCCTGAGCCGCTTCTGGCCCGATGCTGAATACCGGCCTGCTTCTATGCCCCAACAGCAGGGATCGTCGTTGCCAAACATCGTAACCGTTGATGTTTCAGGCGAGGATGGGGTGAACCATAAACTTTATGCCTCCGGCCGTGAAGGGGAAGTGGGTGAGGAGGAGATCCTGACGCTGAATGGCGGGGAACTCCGTGTGCGTTACGGTTCTCTGCCGCTTGATCTGCCTTTTTCAATCCGTTTGAATGATTTTCAGCTGGAACGTTATCCCGGCTCCGAGAGCCCCTCTTCTTATGCCAGTGAAGTGACACTTATTGATCCTGAAAATGATGTGGAGATGGATTACCGGATTTTTATGAACAACATTCTCAATTACGGCGGATACCGGTTTTATCAATCGTCTTATGACAAAGATGAAAAGGGGACCATTCTTTCGGTCAACCATGATTTTTGGGGCACACTGATCACCTATATCGGGTATTTCTTGTTAACTGTGGGCATGTTTTGGTCGCTGGCTGCACCCAATACCCGGTTTCGTCAACTTATACGGAAAACAGGGAAAATTTATCAAAAACGCAAAGGCCTGACGACCCTGTTGTTCTTTCTTCTGACCATTCCTGTCACAGCTCAGGAGATGCCGCCCAAACCCGATAAAGAAGTGGCCTCGGCCCTTGGTGAATTGTGGGTGCAGGACAAAGGCGGGCGCATCAAACCTCTGAATACCACCCATCAGGAGGTTATGATCAAACTGGTCAAACACAATTCCTTTAAAGGTTTCAGCCCCGACCAGATGCTTTTGGGCATGTTCACGCATCCCTCAGAATGGCAGGAGGTCCCCCTTATTACAGTTGACGACCCCCGCATCAAAGAGATGTTGGGAATTTCGCGTGACAAAGCCGCTTTTGTCGATTTTTTTGACAACAGCAGGAACTATAAGCTCCAAAACCAGGTGGATGCTGCTTACCGGAAAGATCCGGCCGACAGAAATAAAACGGAGCAGGAGTTGGTGAAGGTGGATGAGCAACTTAACGTTTTTTATACGGCCCAGCGGGGTGAGATGCATCGCATATTTCCGGTGAACAATGATGAGGACAAGCCCTGGCTTACTCCTGCCGGGACTCCGGAAGGTCTGTCAGACGAGGACAGCCTTTTTGTTTCATCGGCCTTGACTTCATTTATCGGTGCCGTCCGAGAAGGGAACCACGACAAAGCCCTCCAGGTTGTGGATGACATCTCCGGTTACCAGGAAGATCATGGCGGAGAACTGCTTCCTTCGGATACCCGGCTGAGAGCCGAACTGCTCTATAACCGGCTGAACATCTTTATGTGGCTGGCCACCTTCTTTTTCGTCCTCGGCATTATTCTGGTGATATATAACATTGCGGGACTTGTAAAGCCCGGCTTGCTTAAAAACCGGATACTGAAAGCAACCGGCTTGTTGATCGTGGCCGGGTTTCTTTATCATACATTCGGGCTCGGTCTCCGGTGGTATGTATCGGGCCATGCGCCCTGGAGCAATGGTTACGAGTCGATGATCTTCATTGCCTGGGCTTTGTTGCTGGCGGGACTTGTATTCAGCCGCCGTTCGCCGTTTGTCTTGTCCGTCACAGCCCTTTTTGCTGGTGTGGTGCTGATGGTGTCGCACCTGAGCTGGATGAACCCGGAGATTACCAACTTGGTGCCTGTGCTGAAGTCGTATTGGCTAACCCTCCACGTGGCTGTCATCATCGGTGGGTATGGTTTCATGATGCTGGGGGCTTTGCTTGGATTCATGAATTTGCTGCTAACCAGTCTCCAGAACGTCAAAAACCGTGCGCGGCTCTCGCTTACCATTGACGAACTGACCGCCATCAACGAAATGGCCCTCATTGCCGGTCTTTACCTGATGACCATCGGGTCCTTCCTGGGCGGTGTCTGGGCCAACGAATCGTGGGGACGCTACTGGGGCTGGGACCCCAAGGAGACCTGGTCGCTCATCACCATACTGATCTATGCTTTCGTGGTGCACATGCGACTTATTCCCGGGCTCCGGGGTAAAATGGCTTTCAATACCGCGTCACTGCTGGCCTTCGCATCAGTGATCATGACTTACCTCGGGGTCAATTACTACCTGAGTGGCATGCACTCCTATGCTGGAGGCGATCCGGTGCCGGTGCCGGATGCCGTTTATTATGTGGTTGTGATTGCGGCTGTGCTCATCGGGTATGCCTATTATAAAGAATCCCGGCTCCGCCGTGCAACGGCAAAACCGGGAAAAAATGAAGGGGGATAAAGCATTTACCACCAAACGGCGCTGTTGCTCACAAATGAAATGTAGCGACCGCAGGGCGACCAGCTCGGTACGTTGATGGTGCCCTGTCCGCCGTAAAGGTAGGCAACCACTTCAGGTTCACCACCATCGGCAGGCATTCTGCGAAGGTAAACACGTTTGTAAAACGGGTGGTCACCTGCTGCAATTTCCGGGCCGTAAGAGATAAAGACAAGCTCTTTCCCGTCGGGCGATACATGGGGAAACCAGTCGTTGTATTCATCAAAAGTGAGTTGTTCCTGCTCCGATCCGTCGGGGCGCATGCGCCAAAGCTGCATGGTGCCTGTGCGTGCCGAATTGAAATAGATGTATTCCCCGTCGGGCGAATACTCTGATCCGTCGTCCAGATTTTCTTCATTCGTAAGTTGAATCTCTTTTTCATCGCTGTCCACAGCTTTTTTGTAGATGTCGTATTGACCGTTCCGTTCACCTGTATAGACGACGTATTGATTGTCGGGCGACCAGCCGTGCAGGTATGAAGGACTTTCGGGTGTGATCCGTTCCGGAGTTCCACCTTCCACCGGCAGGTGGTAAATCACCGATTGATTGTTGTCTTCTTCCGCATGATGACTGATGCCCATGCGCTTGCCGTCAAAGGTCAGGACGTGGTCATTGTTATTGTTGGTGGCGAAGCCGGTATTTATTTCCTGAGGTATGCCACCTTCGGGGGGAATTCGGAAAAGCAATCCCTCGCTATTGTATATGAGCCATTTGTTGTCTGGCGTCCAGTTTGGGGCCTGTATGGAAGTGGGCGATGTAAAAATGATCTTTCGGTGTCCCGTTTTCATGTCCATGACTTCCAGGTGACTCCCCAGGTAATTCTCGTAGGGCACCAGGTCGTCAGGGGCAGGCTTCACAAACTGCACATTGCTGAATTCGGCTGTTTCGGTAGTTGTGCTGTCGTGTGAGCAGACAAACAAACCCCCCATCATTTCTTCCAATTCGCGCTGAATGGGAAGGGCAATGGTGTCAAAAGGTTCCCCGTGGCGGGCCACCGACATGATTAGGGTGTCTTTCCGGCGTTCCAGTCTCACCACATCTGGCGATTCGATAGGAGAACGCAATTCAACGGTGGGCCCGTCCTGGGTCTTCCGGTACTGAAAGGCCGTAAGTCCGTCGCCATGAACCACCGCGCTGAAATGCGGGGATCCCGGTGTCTGGTTTTCCCGGAGCATCCACCCCATTTTGCGGTGCGGATGCTGTTCGTCGCTGTTAAATTTCATGCGGGCCTGCAGGATGAAATCGCCGGATATTTCCCGCCAGGCATAATGAAAGGCGTCCTCGTCTGACCAGATGTTTTCCCCGCTGCCGGTAATCGTGTAGGTCTGGTTCTCGGCATCATATTCCGCACTGCCCGGAATGTTGACCTTCCCGATGTCGTTGTGTCGGGTAAAAATCCCCGTGTCTGGTGTTTGAGCGGGTAGCATAAAACTAAAGAAAAGTGCGCTGACCAGTAAAATTGTTGTTTTCAAAGTTGTGTGTTTTTATGGTTTGTTTTTTAATCTTGCTTTATGATTCTATTTTTCTTGATATCCATGTGTCCTGTTAATTTCTTGTTATCTTTTAAAGTTGCTTTCATGAAGCCTAATTCCATTTTCTTTCAAAAAGAATCGCGGGATGAAAAAAGGGAAACGATTACTATTATTCTTCTTTAATATCTTCAACGGACATAAAAGGAAGAGTAAAATCCCAGGTGTTAATGTAAAGAACTGGTTCCCCAAATTTTATCATTAACGTATAAATTCAGAATATTAGAAGCCATCTGACTTTGGAACTTCAAATAGAGGCACTTGTTCATTATTTTGTTCATTATTTCATTGAATTGTTGTTTGTAATTTAAAACAGTAAAAATACTTTCTTTTCCAATTTTTTGCAATTGCGATTTATCCTTTAATATAACCCGAATGGTCTTTAATTCCTGTTTTGTCAGGTTTGTTGATTGTGCTTCCTGATATTGCTGATTAAGCAGCGTTGTCAAATTCGACAACTCTAAATCAAAGTTATTTTGTTTTTTTTGAATATTATTCCTTGCTACCGCTTTTTGTTTTTTGTAGTTCCCACGGTTAAAAATCGGAATGGTCAGTTTTAACTCGATAAATCCTCCAAAAGAAGTTTCCAGGTTGTCGTAAATCCCCATATTGCTATTCCTCAAAGAGGTTTCAGAATAATTGCTTGAAAGTGAATAGTTAAGGTCAAGATAAGGGCGATTTAGACTTTTTGTAATTTGATGATTGATCTCTGCTTGTTGTTTCTGAATTGACAAGAGTTTAAGATATGGGTTATTATCTACAGCCCTTTTTTCAAAAGTTTCGTATCCTGCTGCTAATAATTGACTTAGGGGCTTTTTGTCAGAATAATGGTTATAGTCTATTTCAATATTCCCTGATACCTGCATGACTTTCTTTAAAGATACTAATGCCTGATTAAATGCATTTTCGGAATTTATCACATTCTTTTTTTCTTTCAGAAATTGCAGTTTTGATTCTTCCACGTCAGTGGAGATTATTTTTCCGGCCTCATACAGTTCTTTCGTGTTCTTAAGAATTGTATCGGTGATGGCCAGTTGTCGTTTCCCGGCCATTAACTGCTCATGGCGGAGCAAAAGATTAAAAAATTCTTCAGTAACAGATAACAAAAGAGAGAATTTTTGTTGATCAACTTTAGTCTCTTGGTAATCTACAGCACGATTGGCCAACTGTATTTCCTTCCATACATTAAGCCATTCAAAAACCGGCATGCTCCCTGATGCAGTCAGATTGCCCGAATATTGTCCAAAAAGCGGTTTGTCCCCGGAATTGTAATTCAAGTTATGAGAAACCGATGCATTTAAGGTTGGAAAAGGGTTTTGCTTAACACTTTTCAATTCTTTTTGTGCATTTTCAAATTCCAACCCGGCGTTTTTTATTTCACTTCCGTTAGTTACGGCTATCTCGAAACAATCAATTAGTCGCAACTTCTTTTGACCGGATAATTTCCCATTCAAACAATGAAAGAAATACAAAAAAATACTAAAAGACTATTTTTACACATGATCATCTTTTTTGTAGAGATTGCAATTTTTCGGTAAGTAGTTGTTTTCGAAAAGGATATTTTTTATTTCATTTCCCATTTTTATGCTGTTGGTCAGGCTATATAGGCTCTGCTGAAAAAGTCAGTAGACCAATTTTTGTTTTTTTTATTTTCTTTTTGGCATTGCCCCAAAAAGAAACAAAAAGGTCTAGTCCGTTTAAACCTATCTGCCCGCATCAGGCTTAATTTCCGGCTGGCCCGCAAGGC
>JBNJDH010000036.1:0-14672 GCA_051744695.1 Bacteroidota bacterium
ATTAACCACCAGGACACCATGACGTCCTTTGGAAGCTGTTATAGACCGGATATCTTTATCGCCATTGGTCCAGTAGATTTCGTCATAGTCGTCAACCTCGAGTTCAAATTTTTCTCCGGGGCAACCTTCCCGGTCGCCGCCCAGATCCACATCAGGCTGGGGAAGCAAGCTAATGGAGACTTCATCTTCGGATGTGCAACCTTCTTCATTCCATACCTGAAGGCTTTGTGTGGTCGATGATGAAACCTCGATGTGGTATGCCTGATCATCGCTGCTATCGCCGTTCCATTCATAGCGCGTAAAAGAAGGATCGGTTTCAATCATGATGGTGTCTCCCGGGCATTTGTCGCGATCATCGCCCAGATTGAATTCAGGAACCGGAAGATGGCTCAGGGTGAGCGTGCCGGAAGATTCACACCCGTGGTTGTCAGTAATGTGAAGGGTGTAGTCCCCTTCATCGGATACCTCCATGTCGCTGTCAGAGGGGCCTGTGTCCGAGCTATTGTTTTGCTCCCAGAAATAACTGTTAACCTCAGTTTCCAGATCTGAAGGAATTTGGAGGGTAAAAGTTTCATTTTCACAGAAAGCATCGTCCTCCAGTTCAATGTCGGGGAGGTCGTAATGGTTCACTTCCACACTGTCTGTATGGAAACATCGTTCGTCGTAAACAGTGAGGTAATAGGTGCCTTCTTCGGGGTTTTCCAAAGCCTCTGTTGTTGCATGTTCGGTTCGCGGGTTGCCCGTGCTCCAGGTGAAATCACGTGGCTCCCGGGTATCATCTGTGGGCTGGGGAGAGCTCCAGTTTTCCATTTCGATCCCGGTGTCGGCATTGGGACAGACGGTCACGTCGGTCAGATCAAAAGTGGGGGAGTCATATACCGAAATTTCCGTGGTAGCGGTCTGAGAGCAGCCATTGGCCTGCCATGCCGTTAGTTCGTATGTGTCTTCTTCGGAAACCAGGACGAAGTTTTCTTCACTTAAAAGATCATCGTCGGTATTTCTCCATTCAAACTCTACAAAACGGTGATCCTGGGTGGTAATTTTGATGGTGTCTCCGCGGCAAATATCCGTTCCGTTTTCCAGATCGAGATCAGGCGTATCCTCCACGGTCAGATAAAAATCATCCTCCACATCGCATCCATTGTCATCAACCGTGGCCACAGTGTATGATCCCTCGTCTGAGTGGGAAGCGTTGGTGATGTCAAGTTCATGGGTGGTTGTGCTCAGGATTTGTTCCGGTCCTGTTCCGTCTTCGCTGAAAGTCCACTCGTAGTTTTCTCCGGGGGCCGCTATTTCGTCCACGGCGATGAGGATGTCGTCGTTGATGCAAACGCTTGTGTCTTCTCCAAAAGTAAACACATTTTCGTTGTACCATTCAAAGTTGGCCGAATCGGAAGCCACACATCCGTTGTTATCAGTGACTGTCACTTTTACTTTTTCCGGAGAGGTGGCGGTGTATGAAGAATTTTCCGAATCATCATGCCAAAGATAGGTGTCGAAACTGCCGGGATTGAAAGTGGCTTCTTCTCCGGGACATTCGGATACATCATCCAGGTTGGGTTGGGGAAGGTCGTGAACCGTCAAATCAATGGATTGCGTTTCCGAGCAATTTTCTTCGGTATAAACGGTCAGTTCATACTCTCCCGAATGATCTGGCACAATGTACGAGAGTGTGTCTGCCGGGTCTGTGTTGCCGTCTATCGTCCACTGATACCCGTCCATTTCGGTTTCGGTTTTCAGTGTATCCCCCAGGCAGATGTCTTCTCCGCTGATGTTCCAGTCTATAACGGGGGGCGAATAGCCGGTGACTGTGACAGATTCGGTTCTGGAGCATCCCAGGTCGTCGGTCATGGTTAATGAGACTTCCACTTCTTCGTCGGGATCAGGAGTGATTTCAAAACGATTGGATGTGACGTTGCCGGGTTGCCATAAAAATTCATCGTCCGCGTTGTTGGCTTCAATTTCCCAGGTCACGCTCTCACCCGGACAAACTGCAGTGTCGTTGCCCAGTGAAAATTCGGGCATGCTGAATTCTACATCCACCGTGTCTGTTTGGTAACATCCGCCGTCTTCTTCAACCCAGTATTTCCCGGGTTCACTCACCTCAATGGACAAAGTAGGGTCTTCTGTGATGGGATTATACATGTCGTCCTCATAGTACCAGTAGTAGGTTCCGTCGGTGTTGTTCGTTTCCAGGGTGAGGGTTTCCCCCATGCATTTCAACTCATATTCGTGAATCCGCAGATTAGTGTAATCGGAGAAATACCCGAAACTCATGCTCCCGTCGTTTTCATCAAGGATGCTCAGGTGGAATATGCCCTCGGTGTTGGAGATGGTATAGGGCGAACCTGTAGACAATCCCGTGCCGACATCTCCCAGTTTGACAGTGGCTGTGTACCAGGTTTCTTCAGTGCCGTTGTCTCCGGTGCCGGGAACCTGTACCCAGTTCAAATTGTCGGGAAAATCATCATGACCACCGCCATTGTCATTCCCGTCTAATTGAAAGTCATCCCGGTTTTTTTCTTCTGTCATCAATTGCACATAAAACCTTTGGTTGAGTGTGCGGGTAAATGAAACACTTGATGACCCCGTACAGGTGATGTTTGGCAGAATGGCACTCCCCAGCTCCACGCCTGTCGGGGGGTCAGGTCCCTGATGCGGAATGCCGGTGACCTCATAGGCATAAAAAGGTTTGTTTGAATTCAGGTACAACGCATTGTCAGTAATGTCCAGCTCAAGAAGATCACCCTGCTCGAGTTCTTTTGGGGTTTCATTTTCGTTTACATAAAGATTGGTTCCGTCCGCAACGGCAAGAACAAAAACTTTATGAACACCATTGCTGATGCCCTCCCCGTAGAGAGGGTTCATGGCTATATATTCACTCCCCAATAAGCTGACAGGAATCAGTTGATCGCCAATCAAATCCCAGCATCCTTCTTCGCCGGGGACTTCAATGGAATCATCAGAAATGGTGACAGCAATGGGCTTGTTGGACGTGATTTGCGTTCCTCCAAGATGTCGGTCGGCTGCTTCGGAAGTGGCCGTCAGCGAGTAAGTCTCGCCCCGGTTAAGGTTGACGGTGAAGGTGCTGCCTGCAGTATGGCCCTTCACTTCATCGCTGACCGTGATTTCTACTTGCGTGCCATCTTCGGTTGCTACAATGTCTGCATGTTCCCGTGCAGGAGTGCTGTAATGGTGGTTTTGAAAAGCATTCTGTGAGGGTACAAAGAACTCAGTACCCAGGGCATTGTTCCCTTTCAGGGTGAATTTGTCCGGGTTGTTTCCGTGGGTGACTTCGTAATAAGCAGAGATGTCCACATCGGAAGTGATGAGGATGCCTTTGTTATTGACTTGGCCTGCCGGCTTGTTTTCTACAATGTCAGCATCGGAAAATTGGAAGGTTTCCTGTGTATTGGCTGCTACATTTACTGTTTTTTCACCAAAACCCGTATTGGCAGGCAGGGCGATTGTCACCTCAGCGTCATTGTCGAAGGCCGTCAACCGCAAAACGACTTCCTCATCCCCGTGGTTGCTGGTCACTTCAGGAGCCGTAAACCAAAAGGTGTCATCGATCTGGGCATTTGCTCTTAAAGGCATAAAAAACAACAATATGGTGATGCCTGTGATGCTTCCTCCGGATAAAAGTCGATTAAGGCTCATAGAAATGGGGTTTTGTGATGAAAGAATCCGGGTCGGTCCAGGTGTAGGGTTATCTGAATCATTTTCTCTTCATGTATTTACAAATTTATGTAAAAACAAATTATTTTTTTTAAAAAACTACTAAAATCTTTTGAGTGAATTAATTTGAGTGAATCGTCTTGATAGCAATATCCAGGTTGACTGGTTCGATGTGTTTTATATTATCATAAAAATGGGGTGTTGAAAAAAATCAAAAAAAATGGTATATTAGGAGTACTTTAAAAAATAGACAAACTATTGTAAGGCAGTGTATAGTTTGTGTTTCGGGGTTGTGGGGGGCTTAAAAAATATTTATTATGGAAAAAACCTGTTTCAGTTTCGTCAGGTTTCACAATACAATGGTTTGATGTGAAAACGGCTTGTCTATTTTCCGATAGGCAACAAAAACATCTATCTATCCAATATTATACGGAATAATCAGATCAAATTTCAGGAAATAAGCCGGTTATTTTGACCGGGGCGGAATCCGAAAAGCCATAAGAGTAGGAAAAATAAAAATGAACTTATTATGAGAAAACAAGCCATTACGCTCGGACGTGTCGGTATTTTGTTGCCCATTGCGGCCATCATACCTTTTCTTGGTACCCTGGCCGGACTTGCAGCCATCATTTTGCTGCTCTTTTCCCATCATTATTTTTCCAAGTTTTATCAGAAACCTGCCATTTTTAACAAAGCATTAATCGGGTCCATTGTGATGATTGCCGGCAACATCATTGGCGGGGCCATCTTCGTGGCTGCCATGTTTTCTTCCGTTGGGTCCGTGGACAGCATGCAGGATGTGAACATTCAAAATATGGCATCCCGCATCTTTGACAGCGGACTCACGATTCTTGGAGCAGTTGTCATGCTTGCAGGTGCCATTATTGGGTCCTACTTCCTTTTCCAGGGCTTGAAAGTATTGGCAGCAGAGAGTGGAATGAATCATTTCAGGACAGCGGGACTCTTGTATTTTATTGGTGCCATTGCTTCTGTGATTGTAATCGGATTTTTGGTTTTCCTTGTTGGCTGGGTATTCCATATTGTGGCTTATTTCTCCATTCAACCCGAAACTGAGGCCAGAGCCTGAGGTGCTTGGTAACGACTAAAAAAGAGGCTGCTTTAAGACAATAAGTCTTGTAAGCAGCCTCTTTTTTGTTTTGAATATTTTTTTTACAATAGTTCGTTAGGCTTTTGTAATACCTTGTAATTCAACTATTTAAGACGCTGGCATTTTTTAGGTTAAATCACATTATATCAGTGTTATGCGAATTTTCTTGCCTGTCTGGCGGCAGGCAGGCCACTTAAATCTAATGATCTACCGATCTATTGTTTGAATTTATTTCTTATCCTCATTCAGCATATGTAACTTCAACGGATCGATATCCTCGCCCCAGTACACGGTAGTATGCGGGAACGGGATCTCGATGTTTTGCTTATCGAAAGCGATCTTAAGGCGGCGACGGTATTCGCGGCCTAACTTCCACTGCATAATGGGTCTTGTCTTAAGCCGGGCCTTGATCACGAGCGCACTGTCGGCAAACTCGTCAAGACCGAAGATTTCAAGGGGTTCAAGGATATTGGGACCGTGCTCCGGATCATTTAGTAAATCGTCGCCCACCTGTTTCATGATCTCCATGACCTGATCCACATTTTCTTTATAGGCCACGCCGACATCGAAAACCATGGCCGACCAGTCTTTGGTCATGTTCGAGAGCTTGTCAATTTTCCCGTTCTGGAATACGTGGGTTACTCCTGAAAGATCCCTCAGCATGGTGGTCCGCATTTCAATTTTCTCAACCAGTCCGGCGGTGTCGTTGAGGATGCCTACGTCTCCTACGCGGAGCTGGTCTTCCAGCAACATAAAAAATCCCGCTATGTAATCACGAACAAGATTCTGGGCCCCAAAACCTAAGGCAACACCAAGAATACCGGCGCCGGCCAGCAGTGGACCCACTTCAATGGCAAATTTACTGAGCAGCATAATGATGAAAACCGTAAAAAGAACAACACGTAACACTCCGTAAAGTATGCTTGTCAGAGTGTTGATGCGTTTTTCGGCTTCAGAGGATTCCCTCGTTTCATCTTGTTCGGCTCGTCTGATCAACATTTTTTTTAGTCGATTGGTTGAGTATTTCACAGCTCTGAGGGTAATGAGAAGGGCAATCACCATGATGATGATGCCGGGCAATTCGTTGATGGCCCATTTTCCCAGCTCCGAGAGTAGGGTCATCCAGAAGTCGGATGAAAATAAATTTTCCATGGTTTTATTGTTTTTATTTAATGGTTTTTGCTCTGATCTTTCTCAGTTGTTGTCAATGTCTGGGTTATTTAGCCATTTGAATAAGAAGCCTTCAGAATGTTGTTTTTAATACTTCTGTCGGGCGAATGACTTCTTGTTGCTGCGGGGGAAAAAGATTTTCGTAAGACAACAAGGTGCAATAGACCGTTAGATTTTTAGATATAAGATTAAAGATGAATCGTATGACATTAATAATCTGCATTTTATCAAAAATTAAGCGCATTTTTTAAATGGCTAAAAATCAGGTTTTGGAAAAAGTTTAACGGACTATTGAAGGTGAACTTGCTTCATTAAATATACAAAAATTGCAGGATTATGTATAAGCCCCCTCTGGTTTTATTCAACAACTTCGGTTAATGGTTATTCGCTTTGATCTCAAAAAGATTTCCCATCTTGTCCCAAACAAACCGGGTTGATCCATTTCTTCCTTCGTGCGTTATTGTGCGGAATCCAGCTTCTTTGGCTGCCTGGCAGATGTTTTCCGCATCAGGAAGACTTATGCAGATGTGGTTCCAGGCGGGCTTAATTCTTTGATGACTCAAGAACAGTTCCACCTGAATTTCCTGGCGTTGCATGAAATAAACCTCAGGAGATTCATCAAAACCAAATATTTTACCGGCGATGGATGCGTCCATTGTGAATTGTTTGATTTTCTCACATCCCAGAACTGTTTTATAGAAATTATGAATTTCTGTGACGTCGTTGATGGTTAAACCAATGTGTTGTATCATAGTTTCAAATTTTATTTGACACAAATTTAAATGAACAAATGTTCAATTCATAAGATTTTATTATCTTTGTGTTAGGTCCTTGAGAAATCTGAAGCAGATTAATCTCCTTTGACAGGGAGCAGATTTCCCGGGCTTGTTAAAAAGTAAAGTGATGTTGAACGAAAAAACAGATGAACTATGCCAGGAGGAGATAAAAACGGACCCATGGGACAAGGTCCTATGACCGGAAGAAGTTTAGGTTTTTGCGGGGGGTATGATGCCCCGGGATATACCAAAGGTTATGGTCAGGTAGCAGGTCGCGGTGCTGGTTTCGGTCGGGGCCGAATGCAGGGTCGTGGCAAAGGCATGGGCCCTGGCCGTGGAATAGGGCCGGGTCGTTTCAATCGACCGGGATGGATGCCCGGTGCCATGAGCAAAGAAGATGAAACCCGTATGCTTAAGGGCCGGGCTGAAAATCTGAAAGGTTCTTTAAAGAATATTGAGGACCGGTTGAATGATTTGGGAGACCAACAAGCTTAACGGGGTGTCGCGAAAACCTGCACCCAGTATTGGCCGTCATCACTGATGGCGGCCCCCATTTCCCTGAAATCAGGATTCATGATGTTGCTGCAGTGCCCCGGGCTTTCGAGCCAGCCTTCTACAACGTCAGCTACCGTGCGGGGGCCCATGGCCACGTTTTCGCCGGCAGCTCTCCATACGTAATCTTCGCGTTCAATCCTTTCCACAATGGTTGAGCCGTCAGATCCCGTATGGTCGAAAAACTCATTTTCGGCCATGTCGTTTGCATGTACCAATGCCGCCTGGGCCAGTTTTTCGTTCCATCCAAGCGGATGGGTGGCTTCGTGTTTTGTCCCGCCACAACGCCTCGACTCTGCGCGGGCTTCATTCACCAGTTGCAGCATCTCATCCTTATCGAACTGAGTCTCGCCTGAATTTTCGTTCGCTTGTCCCCTTGTCAGGGAGGAAAAGATCATCAACAGTAAAAAAGAGAATATCTTGATCATATAAAGTTCTTTAAAATTAAAACAGATCCGGTTTTGAAATGTTTGGAAAAGGATCGACGCAAAGATTTATAAATATTATTGTATTGAACTACAGGTCCTATATTCTAGGTGTTAGTAGCTCAGTCGCAGAGTTAGTAGTAGCTGAAAGCTCGAAGCTCGAAGCTCGAAGCCGGAAAGAAAGGTTGCTCTCTTTTTGCGACAAAACCAAAGAACCAACAAAATTAGTTAAACATCATATTTTAATAACTTAGGGTTTTTGTTAGATAAAAGCTTCCGCTGGGCGAAGTCTCTGACTTCGACTCTATTAATATGTAGTTTCTGACTACATTGAAAAATTCGCCAAAGTCGCAGACTTTGCCGGGCGTGAAGGAGGTTTCAGCATTTTAACTTACTTCTCTCCGGGTAAAATGACCGAATTGATTGATGACTTTGGTCTTTTTTCTAAGAATACTGCTCTCTTTTCTGCGGATTGTCGGCTTTAAACGACGCAATGAACATGATGGCCACAAAACCTGCACCAAGCCACCCCATGGCCGTGTATGTGTTAAAGAAAGTCTTTGACAGACTGAAAAGATACGGAGCCAAAGCGCTGGCGAAAACAAGCATCGACATGGCCCGTCCCGAAATGGCACCCAGATTTTGTCGCCCGAACATGCGGGGCCAGGCTACAGAGTTCAGAACAGCAAACAATCCCCCTGTGATGCCGGCCCCGGCAATAACAGGGATGAGGCCCCAGCCACTTGAAAGCCCGATCAATCCAAGGCTCCAAATGGTTGCCCCGCCAAGCATGATCAAAAGCAATTTCTTCAGATCCATAAAATCACTCAGGAAGTTGAACAATAAAGAGAACCCCACCGAGGTGATTGATATCGGAAGAAAAGCGGCCACAGCTTCCTGTCTCTCATATCCGGCAGATGTGAAGATGTCAACCATGTGGAAGGAGAGCCCGGTAATGAAAAAAGAATTGAACGAGATCACCAACGCATAGACCCAGAATGCCCGTGTTTTAAAGGCCTCTTTAGGGGAGAATTGCCTTAATGCCGGTTGTTTGTTTTTTGAAGCTTTTCGTTTTCCGGCACAGCCATCAGGAACCAGTCCTTCTTCTTCGGGATTGTCCCGGTAGAATAACCATATCAAAACAGCGATAACAAGAATGCCTACGGCCATGACACGCCAGGCTCCGGCCCATTCCCATTTGCGGATGAGAAGATCAAAAAGGATGGGGGAACTTGAAAATCCCAGGGAAATACTCACACTCGTGAAGGCATTTACGCGACCGCGGTATTGGTCGAACCATTTCATGATCATATTGCGCGATGTCATGGTCAAAACCCCCTGACCGCTAAAGCGAAGCAGGAAAAAGAAAACCATCATCAAAGCAAAGGGGACGGCCCAGTGCTGAATGCCTGTGAATGTACTGATGCTTCCGCTGATGGTGTTTGCAAATGAGCTGAGAAGAAGGGTTGCAGCAAGCATGATCGCTGCAAACAGGCCCACTATGCGGGCCCCGTGTCTGTCAAACAACCGGCCTGCATGTCCCAGGAGCAAAGAGCTGACAAATGTGCCCACCATGTAGGCCGCGCTGAACTGGTCACGGGTAAGCCCCACGGCATCCTTTACCGGATCGGTGAATGCGGAAACCCCGATGGTCTGGCCCGGTGCACTGGCCCAGATTCCTATGGTTCCCACCACCGCGATGGTATATCCATAAAAAAAAGGCCACCTGGAAGGCTGTATGATGCGATCAAGTTGCTTTTTCATAATCCGGCAAAGTTATGAATATCATTTCAGGTGTGATACATAAGTAAATCAAAAGCTTTTAAAAAAGCTAAATCCGGGTGTTAGTCTAATGAGAAAATCAATTAGTTACATAGAAGGGCACAGAGAAAAAAGGATCTTTCAGCAGATGATGGTTCAAAATTCTAATATTAAAACACCCCCTCACGTCAAAGACATGAGAGGGTGAAAAAAAAATGCGACATCGGGGACTTGGTCCCGATGGAATTGAACAGTGATCTCGCTGTTCACTTTTAGAAAAGACCGGATATCTGGCCCTGGTCGTCAATGTCGATGCCTTCGGCAGCAGGGGTTGAAGGCAGCCCCGGCATCCGCATGATGTTGCCGGTAATGGGTACGATGAATCCCGCTCCGGCGGATATCTCTATTTCCCGAACGGTCACGACAAAGTTCTCGGGCCGTCCCAGTAATTTTGGGTTGTCCGAGAGTGATTTCTGGGTTTTGGCAATGCAGACGGCCTTGTTGTCCAGTCCCAGCTCTGCAATCACTTTCAGGTCTTTTTTGGCTTTGGCCGTGTAATCGATGGCCCGGGCACCGTAAATTTCTTTGGCAATGGTTTCGATTTTTTTCTCGACCGACCAGTTCCAGTCGTAAAGCGGTTTCATTGAGGAGGTGCAGTTTTCTACCACCTGCGAAACGATCTGTGCCAGTTCTTCGGCGCCTTCCCCGCCTTTGGCCCAGACATCGGCTACGGCTGCTTTTACCCCCAGTTCTTTGCATTTCTCAAGGATGATGTTGATCTCTTCTTCGGTGTCGGCCACGAACCGGTTGATGGCCACCACGGGACAGACATTGAACTTGCGCATGTTTTCCACATGTTTCTCCAGGTTTGCCAGCCCCTGGCGAACAGCCTCCGGATTGGGGGCGTTGAGTTCTTTGACGGGGACTTCGCCATGGTATTTAAGGGCCCGCACAGTGGCCACAAGAACGGCTGCCTGGGGTTCTATTCCAGCTGAGTTGCATTTGATGTCAAGGAATTTTTCGGCCCCCAGGTCAAAGCCGAAACCTGCCTCTGTCACGACATAGTCCGAAAGGGAGAGCCCCATTTTCGTGGCCAGTACCGAGTTGGTTCCCTGGGCAATATTGGCAAAAGGCCCGCCGTGTATGAGGGCGGGGTTTCCTTCGAGTGTTTGTACAAAATTGGGTTTGATGGCATCCTTGAGAAGGGCTGCCATGGCACCCTGGGCATTTAGGTCGCGGGCAAAGACAGGTTTCTTTTCTAGCGTGTATCCGACAAAAATGTTTCCCAATCTTTCTTTCAGGTCTTTAAAGTCTTCAGCCAGGCAAAGAATGGCCATGATTTCTGATGCGGCGGTGATGTTGAAGCCTGTTTCGCGCGGCACCCCGGATGTTGTTCCGCCCAGTCCCACGATGGTGTTGCGCAATGAACGGTCGTTCATGTCCATGACCCGTTTCCAGTGTACGGTGCGCGGATCGATGTTGAGTGACCGGTCGCCGGATTGAATGTTGTTGTCGATGAGGGCAGCCAGCAGGTTGTTGGCTTTCTCGATGGCGGCAAAATCACCCGTGAAATGCAGGTTGATGTCCTCCATGGGGATGACCTGGGAATGACCGCCTCCTGTGGCTCCGCCTTTGATGCCAAACACCGGTCCCAGACTGGGTTCACGCAATACGACGGTGGTTTGTTTGCCGATGCGGTTGAGCCCTTCGGTGAGGCCAATGGACATGGTGGTTTTTCCTTCCCCCGCGGGGGTAGGGGATATGGCCGAGACCAGGATTAGTTTTTTGTCCTTAATTTTTTCCGGCTGAATAAGATTTAGGGGGAGCTTGGCTTTATATTTCCCGTAAAGTTCCAGGTCGTCTTCGGATATTCCGATTTTTCCGGCAATCTCAGAAATGGGCTTAATTCCGTTCTTTCTTGCTGTTTCAATGTCACTTGGCATAGGAGTTATGTTTTTTCAGGTTTTATACATAAATATGACATGAAGATATGTAGAATTATTGAGATGTCAAAGTTGCAGTTCCCTTTGGTTATAAAATACACTGCCCGACTGGAGAGCCGGGCAGTGTTTAAAATATTCTTATTCTTTGTTTCCAAGATCTCGTTAAAATTTTGTAAGAGTCTTTTATCAGGCTACCTCACCTAAAATTTTATAATAACTGTCTGATAATTATCGCTCCCGACTTTTGCCTGTCAAACTTGTGCTTGTAGGCCACTTAAATCTAACGATTTATAATGCTTCTACACCATTCCTTCTTTGATCAGATACTCGGCAATCTGAATGGCGTTCAGCGCTGCTCCTTTCCGGATCTGGTCGGCCACTGCCCAGAATGTCAGTCCATTGGGGTTGGCCAGGTCGGCCCGGATCCGTCCCACGTACACTTCATCTTCACCTGAAAGGAAAAGGGGCATGGGATAATCGTTGTTGTCGGGATCGTCGATGACGTGGATGCCGGTCGCCCTGGCAAATCCTCCGCGGGCCTCTTCCACGCTTACGGGACGTTCGGTTTCTACCCAGATGGCTTCCGAGTGCGCACGCAGAATAGGTATGCGCACACACATGGCGCTGACCTGAACGTCGGAATGCATGATCTTCCGCGTTTCATTGAACATCTTCATCTCTTCTTTGGTGTAACCGTTGTCGGTGAATACATCCACATGGGGAATGATGTTCATGGCCAGCTGATGCTGAAATTCTTTGACATCAGCCTCTTTGCCGTTAACAATTTGTTTGAATTGCTTTTCAAGCTCTTCCATGCCTTTGGCTCCCGAACCACTGGCAGCCTGATAGGTGGCCACGTGTACCCGTTGAATATGAGAAATATCTTCAATGGCTTTCAGGGCAACAACCATTTGAATGGTGGTGCAATTGGGATTGGCGATCACATTTCGCGGACGGTTGCTACAATCGGCTGAATTTACTTCAGGCACGACCAAAGGCACATCATCATCAAGCCGGAAAGCGCTTGAATTGTCGATCATGATGGTCCCATGCTTAGTGATCGTTTTTTCATATTCTTTGGATGTGCTTCCGCCTGCACTGGTCAGGGCTATGTCGATGTCTTTGAAATCGTCGTTGTGCTGAAGTTCCTGAACGACCAATTCCTGTCCCCGGAATGGGTATCGTTTTCCTGCACTTCTCGCTGAACCAAAAAGCACAAGTTCATCAGCAGGGAAATCCCGCTCTTCCAGTATTTTTAAAAACTCTTGTCCTACAGCGCCGCTGGCTCCTACAATGGCTATTTTCATGATATATTGAATTTGTATGGTGTTTTACAATTGATTATCTTGCAAATCGGCTGGGTTTATTGCAAACGTCACAAAATTAATACTTTTACGGAATAAACCCTAATTTGATGAAAACCAACCTTATTTCTGCCCTGTTAATTCTTGCCCTGCCCGCTTTTGCGCAGACCAGCGAGACATCCTCGTGGCAGGTCTGGCCCGATGAATGGACAGGCGACACGGCTTTGTTCATGTTTGATCCCGAAACGGAGCAGCTTCAATTGGATGCCCCCAGCGATGCTGCTGATGCTTGCATTTTTAAATCTTCAGGCGCGATAGAAGATGCCCGCTGGGAGACTTCCTTTCATTTTGATTTCAATCCCTCTTCGGCCAATTACCTGAAAATTTATCTCGCCACAGATGGCCGGGAAGGTTTTGAAAACGGATTCTATCTCGTGGCCGGCACCACCAGCGACAACATCTGCCTCTGGGAACGGCAGAACGGCGATGATCGTCTGTTGATTGAGGGTGCTGAGGACCGGCTGGACCACTCCCCGGTTGATGTGCGGGTTCGTGTCAACCGGCAGAGGGGCGGTCAATGGATGCTGGAAACCGATGCCGGAGATGGCTGGCAAGCTGAAGGGGAAGCGCGAAGTGACTTTGGGTGTCCCGTTTCTCATCTGGGCTTTAGTTGCCATTATACCAAAACCCGTTGCGACAAATTCCGTCTCGGCCCTCTTGCGGTTTCGGGCGAAGCATACAGGGACACGGTACCCCCGGAAGTAAACGATGTGGAGGTGTTAAATGGTTATAGCCTGAATGTGGATTTCTCCGAAAAGATTGATTCTTCCCTCAGCAATCCGGCAGTTGAAACTTTTTCGGGAGCAACCAATATTTATGAGATTGAATACAATGAAGCCAGGACAGAAGCTACTGTCACACTGGATCATCAGCTCCCCGGTGCGGAAGAGGAGGAGCTATTTCTGAAAGGATGGTGCGATGATGACGGGAATGCAATGGATGACACCACGTTTGTTTATTCTTACCAGGTCCCGCGGGTTACTTCATTTGAAGCCATAGATTACCGGCATTTGGAGGTGTGTTTCAACCGGCCTCTTCCTTCCGGATTTATGCAATCCCGGTTTTTCTGTTTGGAAGATACCAGTTACAATGTGACGGAGACAGAGCGAACGGGGGAGAAATGTTTTTTACTGCGACTTAAGCGTCCTCTTCCTGATGCGCAAGAGATGAATGTCAATATTGAAAAAATGGTTTTACCCGCTGGCGATACCATTCCACGGGGGCCTTATCCTGTTTATCATCATGAAGCCTCTCCATTCGATCTGGTGATTACCGAAGTTATGCACGATCCGTCGCCCCCGGCTTTGCTGCCCGAAACCGAATATATTGAATTGTTCAATCGTTCCGAGTTACCGGTCGATCTGGAAAATATGAACTTGCAGATCAACGGAAAGGACAATGTTTTGCCTGCGCATCTGCTTTTCCCGGATGAATACGTGGTGTTGTTCCGCAAGGATGATGATGACCCCGGTTTTCCGAACAGCTTGCCTTTGGACAAATGGCATGCTTTGACCAACGGGGGCGGAGAAATTGTTTTGCGCAATCCTTCAGATGAGGTGGTAGCCGCGTTTCGTTATCCGGCAACCTTGTCGGGTAAAAGATACAAGCAAGCCGGCGGTTGGTCTTTTGAAGTGATTGATCCGGAGAATCTTTCGTGCAGCTACCGGAACTGGGCCTACTGCCAGAATGAAACCGGTGGCTCTCCCGGGAAGCAGAACTCAGTGGATGGGCCTCATCCTGATGTGGTGCCGCCTTCGCTGAAAGATGCCTGGCTGGAAAATGATTCGGTGTTGGTGCTTGACTTCGGAGAGCCGGTTCAGATACCGGATGTGGAGAAGCAACCCGTCCGGATGCTGACAAGCGGCCTTGTCTGTGATACCGTTTTTAAATGTCCG
>JBNJDH010000037.1:0-14585 GCA_051744695.1 Bacteroidota bacterium
TTGATATTTTATTTAGAAAGCGGGAGCCAAATGGTTCCCGCTTTTTTTGTTATTTTTGCACGTTAAAAATAAACTGGTGGCACGAATACTTGCTTTTGATTATGGAAAGAAAAAGACCGGCGTGGCTGTGACCGATCCATTGAAAATTACTGCCAACGGGTTGGATACAGTTCCCACTGGCAAGATATATGAGTTTATCGATGATTATTTAAAAAACGAAGAGGTGGAAGCGTTTGTGGTTGGTTACGCCACCCGCGATTCCGGGGAAGATTCCGAATCTATGAAACAAATCAAACCTTTTGTGCGCTCATTGGAGAACAAATATCCACACATCCCTGTTTTTTGGGTGGATGAACGTTATACCAGTAAAATGGCCTTTCAGACTATGATTGATGCCGGATTGAGCAAAAAGAGAAGAAAAGACAAGCAGTTGGTCGATAAAATCAGCGCTACGATCATTCTCCAGACTTATCTCGAAGAAACCGGAAATTATTAATTTAAGTGTTTTTTAGAGTGTTTAGTTGCGATTTGTCTTTTATCTAACAAAAACCCTAAGTTGTTAAAAATATGATATTTAACTAGTTTTGTTGGTTCTTTGGTTATGTCGCAAAAGAGAGCAACCTTTCTTTCCAGTTTTGAGCTTTGAGCTTCGAGCTTTCAGCTACTACTGACTACTGACTTTGCGACAGAGCTACTAACCTCTAACCTCTAAAATCTAATTTCTAATTATCTATAAAAAAATGATATATCCTGTAGTTGTATACGGAAATCCTGTATTAAGAAAAGAGGCCGAAGATTTTGAGCAGGGGGAAAAAGATTTGAAAAAACTGGTCGATGACATGTTCGAGACCATGTATAAAGCCGATGGCGTGGGGCTTGCCGGACCTCAGATCGGCCTTTCAAAGCGGATCTTTGTCATAGATGCCGATCCCATTTCTGATGATATTCCTGAACTGGCGGGATTTAATAGAGTTTTTATCAATGCCAGGATTGTGGAACGAGATGGTGAATCGGTCTCTGATCAGGAAGGGTGCCTGAGCCTCCCCGGAATTAGTGAAGAAGTTGCCCGGCAATCGCGTGTCAGAATTCAATATAAAGATGCAGACTTCAATGACCATGATGAGGTGCTTGAAGGCTGGGCCGCCCGGATTGTCCAGCATGAGTATGATCATATCGAGGGCATCCTTTTTGTTGATCACCTTGCACCCCTCAAAAAAAGGTTGTTGAGAAGCAAACTGAATGCGATTTCAAAAGGCAAGGTTGATGTGAAGTATAAGATTAAGCTGCCGGGGTAGCGTTTATAAATCCGTATTTTCCTTTTGTTGTCGATTAAACTCGGAGGGGGTTTTCCCGAATTGTTTCAAAAAGCATTTTCTGAAATATTTCACATCGTTGAACCCAACATTTTGTGCAACTTCTGTTATGGACATTGTGCCGGTTTGCAACAGGGATGCAGCCCTTTTAATGCGTACTGCCCGAATAAAAGGGTTGACCGATTGTCCGGTAAGCGCTTTGATTTTTCTGTATAGGGTAATAGAGCTCATGTTCATTTCTGAGGCAAGTGTTGAAACTTCATAATCCGGATCATCAAGGTGCTTTTCAATTAAATTGTTCAGTTTATCCAGAAATAATTCATCAGCTGACGATAAGGCCATTTCCGAAGGCTGGGTCTTTAGGTCGGTCAGGTATTTTTTTTGCAGCGTTTTGCGTGACTCAATAAGATTTTTTATTCTGGCCTCGAGTATATCCGGATTAAATGGCTTGGAGACGTAATCATCCGCCCCCGTGTTGAGTCCTTTAACCATCATCTCGCCTGAATTCAGGGCGGTTAGCATTATTACGGGGATATGGGAGGTATTGAAATCCTTTTTTAAACGTTTGCATAGTTCGATCCCATCCATTACCGGCATCATTATATCGGCGATAATAACATCTGGCAAATGTCGGTTGGTTGTTTCCAATGCCTCCTTCCCGTTGGCGGCAAAATATACCCTGTATTCTTCGGACAGGAGGATTTTAAGCAGGTTGCAAATTTCGCTGTTGTCCTCTGCCACGAGAATTGAAGGTTTGTCTTTTAATTTTTTTGAACTGTTTTTCTCTTCATTTCCGCCATTGTTGTTTGTTTCATTTTCTTCAACCGGGTTGGTTTGTTCTTTGGTTTTCTCCTGATTTGTGGGGGCGGTTTTAGCTGGTGTAATATATGGCAAATGAACGGTAAAAGTTGTTCCTTCGCCGGGTTTGCTGTCTATTTGGATGCGTCCTTTATGGAATTCCACCAGTTTCTTTGTTAAATAAAGGCCGATGCCAAAACCGGTTTTCTGGGGTAAAGATTCATTATTTTGGGAATCGGAAACTCTGTAATAACGATCAAATATGTTATTGATGCATTCCTGACTGATTCCTTTTCCGGTATCAGAAACTTTGATACAAATGTTCTTGCTGCCGGGGGTTTTTTGATCTTTTAATACTGACATGCTTATATCAACTCTTCCGCCCGGCTTATTGTATTTGATGGCGTTGGAAACAAGGTTGTGTATTATTTTTTCAAGGTCCGGCGGCGAAAACGGGAATATGCAGGAATCTGTTTCTGAGGTAAAATGTATGGTTATGTTGTTTTCTGAAGCCAATTCAGAAAACTCATTGCTTATATCCTTAACAAACAGGATAATGTCGCTGTAACTATATTCGGTTTTTTTCTGCTCTTCTTCCAGTTTTTGTGTGTCCAGAAGTTCATTGATCAGCCTCATCAGTGATAAAGCATTTTTTCGAATGATCTGCAGAAGGCGGTGATCTCCTTTGCCGTTTTTGAGCATTTTTTCAACCGGTGTAAGGATCAGGGTTAATGGCGTGCTGAGCTCATGGGATATGTTGACGAAAAAGTTGGTCTTTAACCGGGCCATTTCTTCGGCTTTCTCCGCTTTCAGCCGTTCTATCTTTAATTTATGGGTATACCTGGTCCTTAAAAAGGTATATCGCCATATTAATGTTAACAACATGAGAATGGCCAGAGCGTAAAGAGTGTAAGCAAAATCCGTTCTCCAGAAAGGAGGGGTGACTTTCAGATGGACGATATCGCCTTCTTCATTCCAGTAATCGTCGTTATTCGATGCTTTTACTCTGAATTTGTATTCGCCGGGATCAAGATTGGTATATATGGCAAACTTTTGGTTGTCTACATAATTCCAGTGTTCGTCGATCCCTTCGAGCTGATAGGCGTAATTGTTCCTTTGAGCATTGATGTAATTCAGGGCACAAAAATATAAATTCAAGGAAGAAGCCTGTTTGTGATCCAGAACAATTGTGTCGCCGGAGTTGACATGATGTTTTTTGTGCGTTTTGGGGGCAAAAGAATAATCGGTGATATAAACGGGTGGAATTTGCGTGTTCGTTTTTATATCGGCAGGATCGAAATAGACCAAACCTTTGGAACTACCGAAATACAAAAACCCCTCTTTATTCCTATAAGCAGCACCGGGATTAAAAAAATTGGAGGGCAACCCGTCGTCATGGAAGTATTGTTTCGTGGTTTTTTTTTCTGGTCTATAGCAGGCCAGGCCGTTTGATGTGCTGATCCAGATTTTACCCTGATTGTCTTCAAGCAGGCCCGAAATAATTTCATTCGGGAGTTCAACGCTGTCGCTCATGTTGATGAAGGTATCACGAGTTTCATCATATTTATGGAGGCCCATGTTTGTTCCCACCCAGAGTCGCCCCTTTGAATCTGTGAGAAGCGAATAAATCCATTCCCCTGAAATGTTGTGCTTAGCCGAATAATTTTTTATGCTGAAGTCCTCCGGGTCTATTCTGTCCAGTCCCTCATAAGTCCCCAGCCAGAGATAGCCGCTGCTGTCTTCAGTGATGGTTAGTGTGTAATCGCTGCTAATGGATGGGCGGGAGCTGTTGTGTGAAAATCGTTCAAATGATTTTTTGTCAGGATGAAATAGGTTTAAACCACCCCCATTGGTGGCCACCCAGAAATTATCATTTGAATCCACAAAAATATCTCTTACATCGTTGTTCCCCAGGGAGGTGGGGTTGTTGTCTTCCTTTTTCCACCTTGTTTTTGTTGTTGGGCTGTATTTATTCAGCCCCGTCAGGAATCCACCGCTCCAAAGGTTCTGGTTTTTGTCAAAAAATAAAGTAAGGATGGCATCATTGGAAAACCGGAATGGATATTCCGTTTGTTCGGGAGAGAGAAATTGTTGATTGTTTCGGTCATACACGTTCAAACCACCACCATCGGTTCCTATGAAGACGAGGGAATCGCTGGTTTCCACGATGGAGGTGACCCTGTCATGAGAAAGTGTGTTGCTTTTGAATGGATTCCTGGAGATTGTTTTGAAGACTTGTGAATTGTTGTTAATGGCATAATTAACACCTCCGCGTTGTGTGCCTGCCCAGATGTTTCCCTGGTTGTCTTCAAGAAAACATTGAATGTTATTATCATTTAGCGTGCCGTTTTTTGTTTCATCCTGAACATAACTTATGGCCCTGAATTCTTTGTCGATTATTTTATGTAAGCCGCCCCGGTTGCTACAGAACCAGATGTTACTGTCCCGGTCGGTTTCAATATTCCATATCCATTCGGGGTCAAAGGAAGGAGCCTGCTTTTCGGGAGGGTTGTACCGGGAAAATGATCTTGTGTTTTTATTGAATATGTCCAATCCCCCTTCACTTGATACAAGAATGCGATTGTATTTGTCTTCAGCAATGGCGTAAATGAAATTTGAACTGATTTGATTATTGTTGCCGGCCTTGTAATTTATGGCATAGTCTTTACTTAGGTCATAACAGAAAAGTCCTTCCGATTTTGAACCCATCCACAACAAGTTGTCACTGTCGATAAACATTTCAATGATATTGATATTGTCCAATTTAAAAGGATTGCCATTTTTGTTTTCAACCGGAAAGGGTTCTAATGCCTTTTTGTCGTCGTTGTATTTCCATATTCCGTGATTTCCCCAACTTACGTATATTTCTCCCTCTTTACCTTCTGCTACTGCAGGGACGTAATAGTCAAAAGTTGTCGTTTCATTGGCGCCGGAATTTTGAACCAGGCCTATTCTGGTGAAATTTCCATTTTTCCGGTTGAACCTGCTTAATCCTCCATTGGTAGCAATCCACAAGGTTTCGGTTTTGTCCTCGAATATTTCATAAATGACATTCCCCGAAAGGGTTGTGGAATCATCTCTCTCATGCATGAATACTTTAATGTCTTCTCCATCGAAACGATGAAGACCGTTTTCTGTGCCGAACCATAGAAACCCTGAGTGGTCTTGCACGATGTCAGATATGTCGTTATGCTTCAGACCATTGTTTGTAGTAATTTGGTTGAAGTTTAGAGCGTTTGTTGTTTCTGATCGCCCCATGATTGATGTCCAGATCAATAATGATATTGTGATTATTCTGAGCATAATGAATAAATTTTAAACTTCGCTATGGTCATTCTTTACTTTTTTGCTTCGATATTTTAACCGCTTTGACTTCAATAAAAATAGTTATATTCCTGTGGAGAATATGTGGATGGTGAAAAAAATATCCAAAAATGATAAAATAATATCATGTTACGACGGGCGTTGTAGTTACAAAAATTAATAGAAGTTTTCATTTTGTAAAATTTGGCTGGCGAGGGTTTTGTTGATAAAAACCTTAAATACAATTAATTAACAAAAAATTATAGGATAATGGCGCATGAAATTGAAAGAATTACCCCTTAAAAAAGAAAAATTTATTCCCTTTAGGTTTACTATTGCCATGGTAAATTAGCATCATTAAATCATCTAAATATTGTACTCTTATTGCATGCAAATAATAGATGTGTTTTTGTTCTATGCATGAGGGTGCAATATATTAAAAAATGCATCATGCATTATTATTTAATAGTGCCATTCCGGTTGTGTTTTTTATTGAGATAAATTTTTTATTGTATTAATTATTTAATGAGGATTCTATGAAAAAAACAATGCGATTATTTTTCGTTTTGTTCTTTATGACCATTCCATTGATGGTGTTTGGACAAGAAAGAACAGTGACGGGAACAGTGACAGATTCGGAAGGTTCCCCTTTACCGGGGGTGACAGTCTTAGTTGAGGGAACCAATGACGGGACCGTTACAAATAGTGATGGTTTTTTTGAAATTTCGCTGGCAGAGGGACAGAATAATTTGGTGTTCTCTTTTATCGGTTTCCAGTCGGAAACGGTAGATGTTAGTGGACAAGACGAGGTGAATGTGACGTTGCAGGAAGAGTCAGTGGGGCTTGATGAGGTGGTTGTAGTTGGATACGGATCGGTAAGGAGGAGTGACCTGACAGGTGCCGTAGGTCGTGTAGAAGGTAATGAGCTGGACAATATGGCAACTGCTGATCCAGTTCAGAATCTGACAGGGAAACTGGCGGGTGTCGAAGTCATGTCCAATTCCGGTGAACCGGGGAGTGGAAGTCGGATTCGGGTTCGCGGTGTGGGGACCATTAATGCCTCGGACCCGCTTTATGTTGTGGATGGATTTCCAATGGGGAATATGAGCAATGTGGATCCTTCCAATATCGAAAGTGTAGAAATATTAAAGGATGCTTCGGCCACGGCCATTTATGGTTCACGTGGCGCCAATGGTGTTGTGCTTGTAACAACCAAGAGTGGAAAAGAAGGAAAACCTAAGTTTGAAGTGGGGAGTTATGCCGGCGCCCAGGTTATTACTGAACGTCTCGACATGGCCAATGCCCATGAATTTGCTGTGCTTCGCAAAGAGGCATATGAAAACGCGGGAATTTCTGTTCCGAAAGTTGAAATGCTGGATTATGTCATCGATAATCAGTATGAAGGCACCGATTGGCAGGATGAATTGTTCCAGGTTGCTCCCATTCAAAATTATTCATTGTCTGCTTCCGGCGGGACTGAAACCATGAAATACAAGATTGGCGGAACCTACAATTCGCAAGAGGGAACTGTGGATAACAGTGGAATAGACAAGTTATTCCTGTATTCCAATACGCAATATGACCTATCGGACAAAGTGACTTTGGGAGCAAACCTGAGTTATACTTTCTATGACAAGAATAATAACAACAATGAGGATTATGGTGGTTCTTTGACTGACGGTTTGCAGATGGATCCTTTGACAATGGCCTGGGATGATTATACAAATAATTATGGCAAACGTTTCATCACAGGTGGAACCACCATTGGCAATCCTGCAAGGGTTGTGGATGAGGCAAAGTATAATACCAGTTCGGCTCACCGGCTTGTTTCCAATTTTGATCTCAATATAGAGGATATTCTGCTCGAAGGATTGGATTTTAAAGCCCTGTTTGGAGCTGACATTCATTTTGATAAAGACAAAGCATATTATCCTGAATTTTTTATCTCGCCTGATCAGGAGAGAGACCAAAGCAGCTTATATGAGCAGCGATCTGAATCAATGGATTGGGTGTGGAATGGCTATTTTACGTATACTAGGGAAGAAGGAGCACATTCAATAAACACGACTCTGGGATCTGAAGCCCAGGAGTTTGATTACAGTAACATCAATGCAACTGTTTATGAGGTGCCGTTTGATGAAGATCTGATGTATTTCGATCAGGCCCAGGATCGTGACCAGAAGTCGGTAAACGGGGGTGCCGGAAAGACAACCATAATGTCCTATTTTGCCCGTGCCAATTATACTTTTGACAACAGGTATTTGCTGACAGCCACATACCGTGCCGATGGTTCTTCCAAATTTCTGGGAGACAATAAGTGGGGGTATTTTCCTTCTTTCTCGTTGGGATGGAATCTTGCAGAGGAATCGTTCATGGCAGATGTCGGCATTTTTGATCAGTTTAAACTGCGTGCTGGTTGGGGACAAGTAGGAAATGAGGCTTCGGTAGGAGCTAACAGTTATCTCGCGACCATGGAAACCGGATATACCTATGTTTTTGGCGGTTCACCGGTTGATGGGGCCCGTACAGGAGCCCTGAGTAATCCTGATCTTAAATGGGAAGTTACCGAGCAGCGTAACATTGGGTTGGATATGGTACTTCTGGACCAGCGACTTAATGTTAACATCGATTTGTTCGATCGCGACACCAAAGACATGATCCTCAATACACCTATTCCTTATTATGTAGGCTCAGGACGGCCTGCGCGAAATGCCGGTACACTCAATAACAAAGGGATTGAGACTTCTTTTAACTGGAGCGAAAAAATGGGTGATTTCCATTATTCTATTGGCGGGAATGCTTCCATTATTAAGAATGAGGTTACCAGTCTTGCAGGGGGAGAGCCTATAAGCGGAGGTGGTGCCCAGAAGATGGGAAGTACTACCCGAACCGAAGAGGGTGAAGAAATCGCCTATTTCTACGGATTGGAAACCGATGGTATTTTCAATACTGCTGATGAGTTGGATAACCATGTCTGGACGGATGAAGAAACCGGAGATACAGAGGAGATTCAGCCTGATGCAGCCCCCGGTGATATTAAATATGTGGATCAAAACAACGATGGCCAGATCAATGAAGATGACCGGGTGAAGTTGGGTAGTGGTTTGCCCGACCTAACAGCAGGACTGGATATTGAGTTGGGCTACAGAGGTTTAGATTTAAAAGCTTTTTTTGATGGGGTGTTTGGTTCAGAAGCTGTCAATGTTTTGAAATACTATACACATGGTTCTTTCTCAAGGTCTAATTATCACCGTGATAAACTGGATCGTTGGACACCCGATAACACCAATACTGATGAGCCAAGGGTCATTTCTACCGATCCCAACGATAATAGCAGATTTTCTGACAGACATGTTGAAGATAATTCATATATCAGATTGAGAAATTTGCAGCTGGGCTATTCTCTTCGTCAGGGGTTGGTTGAAAGAATGGGACTTGGCACAGTGAGGGTATATGTAAATGCTGATAATCTTTTTACAATGACAGATTATAGTGGTTACAATCCGGCAATTGCCGGAGGAGGTGACTTGTCACGAGGTGTTGATTTTGCTACATACCCCAGGGGTGTAACACTGACGGGTGGCATCAATATTAATTTTTAAAATGCCTGAAACCCGTTGTTATATTGACTAAACAATTGAACAAAAAACAACTATAAACAAAGGTTTTATGAAAATATATAAATTTATTATTCCTGTGTTTGCAGGACTAATGATGATAGGATGTTCCGACTTTTTGGAGGTCGATCCTGTCAATACCCAGAGTGAGGCGAATTTTTTTAATGAGCCTGAAAATGCCATATTGGCTGTAAATGGATGTTATGATCTGATCGGCATGACAGAGGGGCCAGGTCCGGATCAAAACTGGATGAACCACAATTATGAGCTTTTTTGGGGAGACATGTGCAGTGATGATGCTGAAAAAGGGAGCCAGCCTTCAGATTTTCCAGAAATAACAGATATCATTCAATGGAAGGCTAAACCCGAAAACAGTGTTACCAATGCTTTATGGATTAAAATATACGACGGGCTCTCGCGGTGCAATACAGCGCTGGATCGCCTGGAAACCAGCACACTCGAGGATCCGTTGCGTGAACGTCTGATGGGAGAAGTTTATTTCATCCGCGGATATTGGTATTTCTATGCTTCCCGTGTTTTTGGAGGGGTGCCTGTTTTTACCGAAAATGTGACACCATCCGAATTTGGTAAAGTTGAGCGTGCTTCGCTGCATGAAACTTTTTTGCAAACTGAGTCTGATTTTAAAGCTGCTATTCAGCATTTGCCCAAACGAAGCCAATATTCTTCTGAAAATATGGGACGTGCTACCCAGGGGGCTGCCAGGCATTATCTGGCCCGATTATATATGTATATGATCGGAACAGATTCCGAAAACTCTGAAATAGACTGGGAAGATGTTTATAACCATACCGATTCCCTGATTAATTCAGGTGAATATCACCTGGTTGATAACTATGCAACAATATTTGAGCCTGAGGGTGAGAATAATGCCGAATCAATCTTTGAATTGCAAATGCTTGAGGGGAGTGAAGGAAATGCTCCTGAAAAGACCGGAAGCAATTTCAATCAATTTCAGGCTAACAGAATGGACTGGGGTTGGGGATTCAATAATCCTACGGTTGATCTGTTTGAAGCTTTCGAAGAAGAAGATCCACGGTTGAGCTGTACTGTATATGGTCCAACATACAATGATGGTATAATGGGTGGCCAAAAGCATGATTATGACCTTTCAGAGCAAATGACTCCTTTTCTTAATCGGAAAGCGGCTTTGATGCCGGGTGAAAAGCCCAGCATTCAAACAAGCAGCAGCTATAACATACGAAAAGCCCGCTTTGCCGAGACTTTGCTGAACCATGCTGAGGCTGCATTTCACCTGGGGTATGAAGATGAAGCACGGAATATGGTCAACAAAATACGGGAAAGAGCCCGGAACAGTACTTATGCGCGTGGTTTTGACGAAGGTTCTTTAGACTATCCATCAACAGGTTTTTCTGATAACCTGCCTGATGTTGAGGGATCAGGGGAAGAGCTGCTTGAAGCCATTTATCACGAACGTCGTGTCGAATTGGCAATGGAAGCTATCCGATTCTGGGACCTTGTCAGAACAGGAAGATATACTCAGGTTCTGGAAAAGATACGGACAACATTTAAAGGCCCTGAAGGGGAAAACCTGTTGTATGAAAACGTGAGTCTGGAAGAAAATGCCACCAGCCATTCAATTGAAGGACCCAATGGAAATATTGTTCCTTTGTCGCCTATTCCTAATAGAGAAGTGGCTGATTGGGGGATTGAACAGAATCCTGATTATTAATCAGCTATGTATAAAAATTTAAAAGATAATACTATGAAAAATATATTTAAAAATATCATATGGCTTTTTCTTGCTATGCTTGTGCTTTTACCGGCATGCGAAGATAAAGAGTGGAGTGAGGATTATGATATTCCATGGCCTGTATCAAAAATTTCGGAGCTTTCCACCAATGAAGCCGAAATTGAAGATGTCGTTTCCATTACCGGAACCAATATGGACAATGTGAATGAAGTCCTGGTTGGAAGCACCTCTTGTGATATCCTGGAAGAGGAAAGTTCTGAAACACAATTGACATTTCAACTGCCGCGGAGGGTTGAAACCGGAGAGGTGTCTGTGAGGAATGAGTACGACAGAGATTTTGTTTATGAGGATGCGATTTTGAGGATTACTTATCCAAAAACTGAGGTCACTAAATGGCCGGAGGCTATTACAGCCGGAGAGTCTTTTGATATTGAGGGCGAAAATGTCGATTTGATTAATACGGTTGTTGTTGATGGCGAGGAAGTGGATATCCGTCGCGGTGATGACACCGGTTCTATATCTGTTTCGACAGAAGGTTTACCGCTTGAGATCGAAAGCACCATTACTATTAGTGTTACCGCTCTTGGCGGAATAGAAGGGGATGCAGAAACAACCGATGTATTGGTTGAAGAGCCGTCCGATGTTTTTGAGCCTGTAGAACCTGTGGTCCTTTGGACATTTGAAGATGGAGATCCTGTAACTGAAGCTGCCGATGTTTCACCTGATGAGGCCGGACGTAATTTAGGCGGGCTTACTGCACCTCGTGGAGACAATTATTACTCTGTTTACAAAGACCAGACCGGTGGTTGGACCAATTTCATGTACATTGTAAAAGAAGGTCCGTTTGATTTAGCTGAATTCCATGAGCCACATATTACTATGTTGGTCAATACAAATGGAAAGAAAGGTTACATCAATCCCTTTATGACTCAGGATGGCGAAGAACTGGATAATCACCTGACCAATGGAAATGCCAATGAAGAAATGAAATATGGCGATGACTATATGATCGAAACCGAGGGTTGGGAATGGCGTTCATATCCGGTTAGTAAGTTGTTCCCCGATTTTGATCCTACAGGAGAATTTGAGGAGATCAGTATGCGTTTCACTTCAGGAAACGTAGGTAATGGCGATAATCCTGAAGATTTCGAAATCCATGTGGATCAGATCATGATCACCGATGGTTTGCAAAAGCCAGTGGTCAATGTTTTTGATTTCGAAGGAGGTGCTCCTGATTGGGAAGATGGTGGTGCTGGTGTTTCTGCGGGTGAAGTAATCAGTACTGAGCCAACCGGTGGTTATGACCAATATTACCATCTGAGCTTTACTTCCCCCGGCGATTGGGCCTGGACCGGAGCAATCGGTTATTATGAAGAAATTGATTTGTCGGAGATCAAGGAGCCATACATCAGCTTTATGGTTAATACCAATGGTGAGCGTGGATATTTCCAGATGGAAACATATCAAAACGATGTGAAGTGGGGTGGAAATATTCCGAATACTTATGAAATAACAACCGACGGATGGGAGGTAATGACTTTCCCAATCTCAGATATTCTTGGAGGAAACTGGGGTGGCGATGGTGATGCTTCTGAGCTGGATACCAACGCACCTATAGATTATCTCAAGATTGGTTTTACAACCGGAAATATTGAGGAAGGTGCACAGTTCGAATTGAATATTGATGAAGTGTATATCTCTGACGGAGGTATGTGGTAAAGTTCAAAAAAAATAGAATCAGGAGCAGGTCCTGTCCTTCTCCTGATTCTATTACTTTGTTGCCTGATTATCCCGGGCTTCAAAAAAAGGAAAAAACTGATTTTGAGGATTTTTCTCCGCATCTATGGCTTATCTGAGGCTATTAACATTCCCGTTTATGATGTTTTTAACCAACATGTCGTGGATGATGAATCCCCAAAAATTATGAGAAAAGCCGGAAGTCCTTTTTGGTTTATTCTCAGTATTAAATGCCTAGCCTGTTTAAGATATTGATATTTTTATTTGTTCAACTGCAATGGTTGGGGGCATCAACCGTATAAGCTTTCCGGTCATTATTTTCTTGTTAATGTTTTTGTTTATGAAAAAAATGGTATGGTTTATTTTGTTTTTTGTGGTGACCTCTTCTTCCTGTGAGAAGGATGACAATAAGAGTCCCCTGAATGAGCTTGAATCTTTTGAGATTGAAGAATTGGATGCTTCCTTTAAGATATCAGACGGGGTTGTTTCTGCGATGGTTCCAGCCGGCACTGATCTGACCAACCTAACGCCTGTTTTTGAAGTTTCTGAGAAAGCAAAGGTTTATATCGGTAATGAAATAGTGGAATCTGGTGTTTCGAAATATGATTTTTCCGAAGGTTTGGATTTAGTTGTAGAAGCCGAAAATGGAGATAGAAATACATATACCGTGGTTGTTGGGAAAAAGCCGGGTAGTCAGCCTGTTGCCGATGCCGGGGCTGATCAAATTGTATACGTTTCTGAAGGAGAAACTTCTGTTAACGTAAGTCTTGATGGGTCGGAATCACAGGCTGGGGAAGGCGATGTTTCGGGCTTTTCCTGGGAATTGGATGGCGAGGAAGTTGCTTCAGGCGCTGAGGCGGAAGTTGACTTGACGGTTGGCACTTATAATATTGTGCTTATAGTTGAAAATTCGCTTGGTGATACTCATGCAGATGAGGTTGTCATTGATGTCAGGGAGGCGACTCAATATGCACCGGTTGATCCGAATGCCACGGAGGAAACCAAAAATCTTCTGATGAACCTGGGAAAAATAGCCAATGGCCCCGAGTTTATTTTTGGACAGGAGTTTCCCATGTCTTTTAAACTGGGAGAATTGCGTTGGGACCTCAGTACTTCTGATGCCAGGGAGGTTACTGGCGATCATCCGGGAGTTTTTGGGATAGATCCGCACTATATGCTCTATAAAAGCGATGATCAACGTGATCTTCATATTCAGGAAGCCAGGTATGCTTATGAAAATGGGGGCATAGTGACTTTCGATTTTCATCAGCAAAGCAGATTTGACAACAAGATATACATCGATGATATATCAAATGAGAAGGATAAAAGTCTGATGTACGACATCGTTAATGACCTGGATGGCTCACGTGAATGGTATTTGGATGAACTTGATGTAATTATTAATTGGATAAATGATGATTTGGGTTTCCCTGTTGTATTCAGATTATTTCATGAGATGAATGGAGGTTGGTTTTGGTGGGGGACGGAAGCCTCGCAGCATTCTCCCGAACTTTATAAAGATTTTTTCAGGCTTACTGTCGATTATTTGAAGGAACACTCAAATTTAGTGCTTTTCAGTTGGTCCCCCAATCATCCTTTTAACACCGATTATTATCCGGGAAATGCCTATGTGGATGTGGTAGGGGTAGACATGTATGAGCCAGGCAAGAGTCAATTGACTTCGCTCCTGAAGGAAGTTTCTGCCTTTGCAGAAGAAAATAACAAAATAGCAGCTTTGACTGAGACTGGCCAACGTGATGATTACATTAATAATCATCCTGACTTCTGGACTTCCACCATCCTGGGTGCCATTAAGGACGGGGGCGATGATATAAACATCGCCTGGGTGCTGGCCTGGTTTAATGCTCCTTGGCATTCCACCTCAACGCAGGAAGAATTATTCATTCCAAATGCAGATTCTCCTTCCAATGCCAAAAACAGTTTTATTGATTTTTATCAGGATGATCATACCCTCTTTCTGAATGAAACAGAAAGTCGTAATGTTTATGAATAACAAATATTTCAAAGCCATGAATTGAGTTTGAAGTTGAGTAATGACCTGAGAGCCGGGTTCCGCAGATGAAA
>JBNJDH010000038.1:0-14344 GCA_051744695.1 Bacteroidota bacterium
ATCTAAATTCTTTTCATAAATGTGCCGGTATTTTTTTTTATCGGGTTTTTCAGTGCGGTTGATGAGCAAAAAATCCGGGTTGTTTACCTGTTCGGTGGAAGTGTAAAATATAAAGGCAAAAAATTTATCAACTTCGGTTTTACCGATTTCAAAAACTTCTGCAAGTGTTTCAAAAAGCAATGCTGCTTTCGACAAGTTTCCGCTTTTAACCAACTCCAGAAACCGCAAAAAAACCATAATTTGCTCATCTTTTTTGAGCCAGCCTCTGATGTTTGTACTGATTTTATTCGCCTCCTGAACCATATCAACGGCAATGGCAGATTCGCCGTTAACGCCGTATAAATCGAGCAGCTCTTCAAAAAGTTTCAGGTAATCATTGTCATCGGAAATGCCAAAGTGCTGATGAAGGTATAATGAAAAATTCCGTACAGCTTCCTCTTTTTTCGATTCACTTATGGCCGAGAACAATGCAAATAAATTGATTAAGGCATTTAAAGTAATCTCGTTCATAAGATATCTGTTAAAAAGGAAGTAAAAAAACCAGGAATCTTCGGATTAGATTCCCGGATTCCACTTGATTAATTCAATATACTTTTCCTTACCTCCTCCATTAAAGGACCAATTTCAGCAAGCTCATTTTCAGTAATTTTTTCGTTTTGTTCAAAAATGGTTACAACAGGCTTAAATTGTTCATAATAGGGTTCAATATTTTCATCTTCCGACATTAATTCCATAAGGGTAAATACCAGATTCACTCTTTCATTTTGTTGATTCATAACGAAGAGCAATTTTGTTTTGTTATTGGCCAGTAAAGTAGTCTGGCTTAAAACATACAAAGCCTCCACATTTGAACCAATAACAGAAAGTGCATAAACATCGGGCTGGTCGCTTTCCGCCATTTGCTGGTGGAAGTGATTCATGTCCTGTGTTACGAGGTAATCGAGCGAATCTCTGTTATCTGCATTTTGTTTAATTCTGCCCAGATAATTTTTCGATGAAATAAGTTCTTCCCTTAGGCCGAGATTATCGATTAGCTGTTCGGAAACATCGGTAATTTCAGCCGCTACATCGCCGCGGTTATAAACGCTGGCATAAAGTAAATCGAAAGAATACAGGCCCAGTCCAAAACTTTGCTCAGATTTAGTCATTAGTTTTTCAGCCTGCTCAGGAGGAACAGTTAGATCAATAATATAGGATGCGCCTGCTTCATTGAGTAGTTCGGCCACTTCCTTTTCACTGGGCATTTGGCGGATTGTTTCCACAATCTTGTCCTTAATTTTATTGGCATTGAAAACTTCTACTTCAACATATGCTTCCTGTCCCGTTGAGGTAGTACCTTTTTTTTCTTTTGTTTTGGTTGAAGAATTGCACCCGGCAAAAAGAATCAGCATAATAATACTAAGAGGCAGTGCACATTTTGTAACTAAATTTTTCATTTGTAGTAGTATTTTTTAGATAATTAATTTATGGAATATATTTTCCGCTACTTTTTAATGTTTTTTTCGCCTAATAGTATTGACCTTTTTTCAGGCTGGCTTTTGATTCTGTGGTCGACATCAGGCCTGTTTTATTTTAAATGCCATATTTAATTGTTTGTTAAACAATTAGAAGTAAAAATTGTTTACAAATCATGATTAAAAGACATTATAGTCTAAAATTAATAAAAAAATCTTTATGAGTCAATCTTTACCATCCAAAATTAAAATATTAGTTGTTGACGATGAAACAGATATGGAGCCGATGATTCGGCAGAAATTTCGTCGTCAAATACGCGAAAATTCCTTAAATTTTGAATTCGCTTATAATGGTGTGGAAGCCCTGGAAAAAATCGCTGATTTTCCTGAAATAGGTATTGTACTATCTGACATTAATATGCCGGAAATGGATGGGTTGACTTTGCTTAGCAAATTAAGGGAAATGCAAAAATCGGGATTGAAAACAGTAATGGTTTCAGCTTACGGTGATATGGAAAATATAAGAACTGCGATGAATCGCGGAGCATTTGATTTTATTACCAAACCTGTGGATTTTACTGACCTGGAAATCACCATTAACAAAACACTTAAAGAAATATCCTCAATTCGTCATTGGCTGGCTGAACATGATAAACTTGTTTCAATAGAAAATGATTTAAACGTGTCCAGGGAAATTCAGCAGGCAATTCTGCCCAAAGATTTTTCTCCATTTCCCGATGGATGCAGTGTTGATATTTATGCGACCATGGATGCAGCAAAAGAAGTTGGTGGTGATTTTTACGATTTCTTTCAAATCGATAATCAGCGGCTAGGGTTTGTTATTGGCGATGTTTCAGGCAAAGGGATTTCCGCTGCTTTATTTATGGCAATCTCCCGGACTTTAATTCGCGCTACCGCTCTTAAAGGGGGGGCGGTAAGTGACTGCATTGAGCACGTAAATAACCTGCTTTGCAAAGAAAGTGCATCTTGCATGTTTGTAACCGCATTTTACGGGATTCTTAATATTCAAAGTGGAGATATTGATTACGTAAATGCAGGACATAATGCTCCCTATAAATTGTCATCGGATAATGTTCAGGAAGTTGAATTAACAGATGGTTTAGCACTTGGAGTAATGGAGGGCTACAATTACCAGTCGAAAAAAATAACGCTTAATAAAGACGAGCAAATTTTGCTTTATACCGATGGCGTTACAGAAGCTGTAAATTTGGATGAAATTGCGTACGGAACTGAAAAGTTTGAAAATTTTCTTCATCAAAATCGAAAACTTCCTGTTAAAGTCATTATTGAAAAATCTATTAACGAGGTTAAAGAATTTGTCAGCGAAGCCCCCCAGTCGGATGATATTACGTTTTTAGGATTGACTTTTAAAGGGGAGTAATATTATAAATTCAGTCCCTTCACCTTCTATGGTTTCAACTATCAAATTACCACCAAGCGCCTTTACCGTGTCATAGCTCAAACTCAACCCCAGGCCGGTTCCCTGTCCGGTAGGTTTGGTGGTGAAAAAGGGTTGGAAGATCTTTTCCTTTATGTTTTCAGGTATTCCATTGCCATTGTCAGCTACTTTAATCTCAAGCCTGTCACCAACTTTGGCGGTGCTTACTGAAACGATTGGATTATATTCTTCTCCTTTTTTGCTCCGCTCACTGACCGCATAAAACGCATTATTTATCAAATTCAGTAACACCCGTCCGATATCCTGGGGAACTACCTCAATTTTTGGGAGAGATTTATCTGCTTCCAATTTGAAATCTGCATTGAACGATTTGTCTTTTGCCCGGAAACCGTGGTAGCTCAGACGTAAATATTCATCTGCAAGTTCGTTGATATCAGTGGGGTCTTTATGGCCGCTGTTTCCACGGCTGTGCAACAACATGCCTTTTACAATGGCATCTGCGCGCTTGCCGTGCTGGTTAATTTTTTCGAGGTTTTGTTTGATGTCTTTTACGATCTCATTTGCCAACTGGATATTGCCAACTGCCAACTCTTCCTTCATTTCTTCCATCAACTCATTGCTTAATTCCGAGAAATTATTTACAAAGTTCAGCGGATTTTGGATTTGGTGAGCAATGCCGGCAGTGAGCTGGCCGAGACTTGCCATTTTTTCGGATTGGATAAGTTGCGATTGTGTTGCTTTTAATTCTGCTAAGGCATGTTCCACCTGATTTTTGGCCATTTCCAGCTGGTTAAAATCTTCGTAACGTAAGTAAGCGATTGAGAATGCCTGTGCCAACGAATTTACAGGTTCAAGTTCATTATCGTTTAAAGGAGAAATATTGCCAATATAAAGCATACCCTGTTTAAACGGAACAAAATTCAGATACAATGATTGTGGGGCAGAAGCACCCTGAAATGATTCGGGGTTATCTTCTTTTTCTTCCTTAATCAGGTTTTGCAAAAAACTGACAAATTGAGTTTTATTCCAGCTCTCACGATAGGTTTCATTATTTTTCCAACTTCTAATCATTCCCGAAACAATTCCCTCCTCATTAAATGACATTTTGAAAGTGCTAAGCAATCGTCCTTCAGTTGTGGAAAGATAGGTTTGGATAGATTCAGAGACTTCGTCCATAATAAATACACCGCAATGTATAAATGGAATTCCCAGGGCAGTCAGTTCTTTCCAAATTAGTGGAGTTATTCGGTTTAAATCTTCTTTGGTACGCATGCTTGCAATTTCACCACGAACCCGATCCAGAGAAGCTTGTTTAATTTCTGCAACGCGTTTTAGCTCTCTTTCCTTCGATTTTTCAAGTTGTTTTTCAATCCGAACTTTTTCTGTTATGTCGTACTGGACAGCAATTAAACTTTCAACTCTTCCATTTTTGCCATATACTGGAGCAATTGACCATTCCATAAAAAACTCAGTTCCATCTTTTTTATAATTAATGGTTTTCCCTTCCCACACCTCGCCTTTGCCCAGAATGTCTTCCAGGTGTTTGAAAATACCCAGATCGGTTTTAGGGCCTTGTAAAATTCTTGGAGTTTTCCCAATAAGTTCCTCTCTGGCCCAACCTGTCATTTTTTCAAAAGCTTTGTTTACATAAATTATGTAAGGACCCGGAGGTTCGAGTTCCGGAGTAGTAATCAATATACTTTGAGTCATTGATTCCAATAATATCATTGAGTCACTATAAGAAGGTAGAGTGTTTTCCATTAATTGTTCAATCTAATTACTAAGACATATAATACAATTTTGTATAAATATAAATATACATATAATTATAGTGCAACAATTGGCTTATTTATCGGCTTCAGAGTTTTTAGTGGTCACATCCGGTAGTTGGATAATAAATTCGGTAAAGACTCCCGATTCAGAATTTGTCTTAATACTGCCGCCATGCGCTTTTACAATATCATAGCTCAAACTCAACCCCAGCCCGGTTCCCTTTCCGGTGGCTTTAGTGGTGAAGAAGGGCTGAAAAATTTTGTCTTTGATTTCGTCCGGGATGCCGGGACCGTTGTCGGTCACCGAAATTTTGACCTCACCCCGGCCCTCTTCGTTGGAGAGGGAGTAAGAAGTAGTTAACGTGACAAGTGGTTTGTATATGTTGCCACTTTCTTCAGTCTCCCCTTCGGGGGGATAATGTGGGGGCAATTCTTTTGCCCGTTTATTCACCGCATAAAACGCATTATTAATCAAATTCAGCAAAACCCTCCCAATATCCTGCGGAACAACGTTGATTTTGGGAAGGTTTGGATCAAAGTCTGTTTTAAAATCTGCGTTAAACGATTTGTCTTTTGCCTTTAATCCATGATAAGCCAGACGCAAATATTCATCTGCCAAAGCGTTAATGTCTGTTGGTTCTTTCACTCCGCTGCTGGTTCGCGAATGCTGCAACATTCCTTTTACAATATCTGCGGCACGTTTACCGTGGTGGTTTATTTTTTCGAGGTTTTGCGAAATATCATTGAGTATTTCATCTTCCAATTCTTCATCCCTTTCACCTTTATCCTTTATCCTTTCACCTTTAATTTCTTCTACCAGTTCACTGCTGATTTCTGAAAAGTTGTTGACAAAGTTTAACGGGTTCTGGATTTCATGTGCTATCCCGGCAGTGAGCTCACCGAGTGAAGCCATTTTTTCGGCGTGGATGAGCTGGGCCTGGGTGGATTTGAGTTCAGCATAAGCCTTCTCGATTTCCTTTGCCTGTTCCAGCTCTTTTTGCTGTGTGCGCTCCCTTTCTTTTCGGATGGTTCTGGCTTTTTGGAATTGATGGATCCTTCGGATTATGGCCAATAAAAGGAATCCATAGATCAAATATGCCCACCATGACCTGTACCAGGGGGGAAGCACTGTAAAGCTATAAACTGCAGGCTCTGACCATACTTTCGCTCCCTCTTCGGATGGACCTGTATATCGGGCCATGACTTTAAAAGTGTAATTTCCTTCCCTAATATTGCCAAAAGTAGCAGAGGTTTTTTTTATAATCGGGCTCCAGCTTTTATTGTACCCTTCAAGGATGTAAGTATACTCTATCAAATTTGCCCTTGCCAGTTCATCGGTACCAAAGCCGATAGTTATATTGTTCTGGACATATTGTAATACCAGCTTCTCTGGAAAATTTTCAAATCTGCTGATACCTGAGAATTGGACTGATTTCATTTCTTCCTGATGAGACTGTCTTTCTGAACTGGAGAGCACCTTACCCAAAGTCCTAATTTCATCAACGGCATAAACATTTGCATAATCAGGTTCACCGCTATTGAGGTCTGTTAACAGCAAAGAGCTCCAACTGATGGCTTTGTCATTTATGCTGATATTTTTAATTTTTGCGGTTGGCTTCAGTTTCTTCTTTTCTAACGCTTGATAGTCAAAGCTTACCAGAGCCGTTTTATAGCTCCCACTTCCAGCCCATATCTTTCCCTGGCTATCCATAAAAATTCCCTTGTTGACATCCCTCACTGGATATCCGAATGCGGTATTGTAGTACTCCAGATAGGGTTGTAGCTCCTGTACAGGCAAATGCACAGCATGTTCAGGAACAACAGTAAAACCCAGGTTGGTTCCGATAAAAATATTGCCTTTATTATCTTTCAGAAGATCATAAGCGGAATCATCAGCCAAACCTTCGCTGGTGGTAAATGAACTGAAGGTTGTCCCGTCAAAACGACTTACTCCCCCGCCCTGGGTGGCAAACCAAAGCTTGCCAGTCTTATCTTCCAGGATACTCCAAACGATGTTGTTTGACAAACCATGTTCTATGGTATAATTGGTAAATGATTTTCCATCAAATTTTGAAACGCCTCCACCTGCCGTGCCTATCCATACATTTCCTTTGCTATCTTCAAAAAGGCTATACACGGTGTTTCCAGCCAAACCCTGTGTAGTGGTGAATGCCGTAAAACTCCCCTGACCCTCTGGCATGATATTTCCATCGAATTTAACCAAACCACCACCGCCGGTTCCAAACCAAAGGTTTCCTATGTCATCTTCAATAATGGTATATATGACATCATTTTGCAAGCCATTATTGGCATTGTATGTTGTAAAAGTTGCATTTCGGGACCCATCAGAACCTTCCTGATAGAGGGAAACGCCACCTCCACCGGTACCAAACCATAGGCGGCCATTGCTGTCTTTGAGTGAACTTATGACAAGTGAATGCGCTAAGCCTTGATCATAGCTAAAATTGGTAAATGTTTTCCCGTCATATTTCGAGACGCCTCCGCCATTCGTTCCAAACCAGAGATTCCCGGCATTATCCTCAGTGATGCCGTAAACGCTATTTGCTCCAAGACCTTGCTGCATGGTAAAAATGCGAAAAGCAGTCCCCGGGAAAAGGGTTACCCCACCTCCTGCTGTTCCAACCCAGATATTTCCTGACCGGTCTTCTATAATGCTGTAAACCATATTTACCGGTAAGCCCTGGGAAGATGTGAAATTTACAAATTGCTTTCCATCATATCTGGAAACCCCACCTCCACCGGTAGCAAACCAAAGATTTCCTTTCCTGTCCTCAATGATCTTCCAAATCTCTTGATGCCCCAAACCATCAGCTATCGTGTAATTGGTAAAAACCCCGTTACCCCCCGGTTCGGATATTTGCTGATACTTTGACACACCACCACCGCTTGTTCCGAACCAGATATTGCCAGAAGAATCCACGGTGATACAATTGACCGCATTATCAGCTAAGCCCTCTTCCGTGGTGAAGTTGGTAAAAGATGATCCATCATATCTGCTGACGCCATTATTGCCGGTTGCAAACCAAATATGTCCTTTATTGTCTTCCGCAATTTTGATGATGGAATTACCTGGCAGACCATTTTCCCGGTCATAATTACAAAAGGAGGCGCCATCATATTTTGAGGCACCTCCTTTTGTTGCGATCCACATATTGCCCTTGCTGTCGGCAGTAAGACCATACACAATATCATTAGCCAAACCTTCCAATGTTGTAATATTTGAAAATGCATAGCCATCATATATGGAAACGCCACCTCCATCCGTCCCTATCCAAATATTACCTTCAGCGTCCTGGGCCAGACAGTGCACCAGGTTATTGGAAAGGCCATGTGCGGTATTGAAATTGGAAAACGACATCCCATCAAATTTGGATATGCCTCCACCCCAGGTGCTAAACCATAAATTTCCTGACGCATCAAGGAGGGATGAAGTAATATTATCCAGGGCCAGGCCATTATCTGTAGTATAAGTAAATAAGTGGGGAAAGCCACCTTCTCCCAGAAAATAATAATTCCCTTCCTTGTCATAAACAGGCTGCCCCATTTCATCTTGCAGCGTTGGTCGCTTAGTGATTCTGGGAGGGATTATTTTACGGATATTGTTTTTTTGATCTATAAACTCATAAGCCTCGTGATCGCTAATCGGTATCTTGATTGATTTTGGGATTGAGGTATCCCTTAACATGACTCTTTGCGGTTGAAGAGAATCAGGTAAGTTTTCAAGCGTTGTGATCACTGGTGAGAGATGGAGTAAATCAGCCGGAGAAAGATGATCCTGGTTGGTATCATTTTCACGCAGAATGTTGCAGGCGCCCAAAAGCGTCCAAATACACACCAAACTCAATGTTTTATATCTCATCATGCCCATAATAAGAGAAAATTGCCATTTATTCATCCCTGACGATAATCCTTGGTGGCGATTGCCCCCTGGCATAGGACATCGATGCGTGCACAAAAACCGCATAAGGGAAATTACCCGTGGGACTATTCGCTGAAACGGCCATTACCAGGGGGTTACCGGCTCGCAAAACTTTAATGCCATCACCGAAGATCCTGGAATCAGGAAACTGAAAAGAGGCATCCGAGCCTTCTACGACCCATCTGATCCGATCGCCCCTTCTTAATGTCACATCACTTTTGGAATAATCATCCTCAAAAACAACCCTCCATTCATCATTAATCAATTTAACAACCAGGGTATATTCCACCCTCCTCTGGTCCTGTTCGACATTACCATCACTGGGGGAGAAAGGATTCCCATAAGTCGAAAGGATAGATAAAAAGGAAATTAAGAAACTTGCGATAATGTTTTTGTACATCATAATCGTAGATTTTAAGTAGTTAAAAATTTAAATATTAACATGCATATTGATTTTTAGTTTATTCTATTCGTTATTAACCGGAAGGGATTGTAATGATGAATATGGATCCCTTACCTTGTTTGGTCTCCACTCTCAACTCCCCACCATGCGCTTTTACAATATCGTAGCTCAAACTCAGTCCCAGCCCGGTTCCATGGCCGGTGGGTTTTGTTGTGAAGAAGGGCTGGAAGATTTTGTCTTTTATTTCGGGAGGGATGCCGGGACCGTTGTCCTTTACACAGATTTCAACATGGGTTCTCATATTTTTTGTAGAAACCATAACCACGGGTTTGTAATCCGGTTGTTTTTGCGGTGTTTGTTGTAGAGACGCAGAATTCTGCGTCTCTACCTGCACCGCATAAAACGCATTATTAATCAGATTCAGCAACACTCTTCCAATATCCTGCGGAATGACATTGATCTTCGGTAGCGTCTCATCGAATTCGGTTTTGAAATCAGCATTGAACGATTTGTCTTTTGCCCGCAGTCCGTGGTAACTCAACCGTAAATATTCATCGGCCAGCGCGTTAATATCGGTTGGTTCTTTTTGTCCATTATTAGTTCGGGAGTGCTGAAGCATCCCTTTAACAATGGCATCGGCGCGTTTCCCGTGGTGGTTGATTTTTTCGGAATTATCTTTAATGTCTTTAGCAATAATTTTTATTTCGTCGAGATTTCCTTTTTCTGCCTCTTCAGCTATTTCATCACTTAATTCTGTATTCACTTCGCTAAAGTTGTTGACGAAATTGAGCGGATTCTGTATTTCATGGGCAATTCCGGCGGTGAGTTCACCGAGGCTGGCCATTTTTTCAGATTGAATGAGTTGGGATTGGGTGGATTTTAAATCTGTGTAAGCTTTTTGGATTTCCCTTGCCTGCTCCAATTCCTTTTCCCGCGCACGTTCTCTTTCCCTGTTGATAATTCTACGTCTTTGAATCCTGTCTATAATATATACAATAACTGCAAGAATAATCAGATACATCAGGTATGCCGGTGGCGTAAACCACCAGGGCGGAAGAATCGTAAATTCATATTGTGCCGGTTCACTCCACTTACCGTTAAAGCCCCTTGTCGCAACTTTGAAAGTGTACTTACCGTGTTTCAGATTGTAATAATTTCTGGATACTGTCTGATCTGTAATCCTTGACCATTTCTGATCAATACCTTCGAGAATATACCTGTAAACAATCTTGTCCCTCCCTTTAATTTCAGGATTAGTAAAAGAAAAACTTATCGAATTTTGATCAAACGGGAGTTTCAATCCAATGGGCAAATGAAACAATGGAGAAATACTATCCCATTTAATATTGTTATTTGCATAATAACCGGAATCTTCAGACAGAGTATTAAATACATTGAATTTCGTCATATCGATATTCCACAAGGTGTCGACCTGGGTAAATACTTTTTTCTGGTAATCTGATCCAGTGAAATCAGATTCCTGATCCATAATACTGATTCCGGAAATAAATACCCCTGGCTTTTTGGTATTAACAATCGGTTCCTGGGTAATGACGGTTATTTGAGGAACCACACCCCACCATATTTGGCCATCCCGGGTGGTGGTTGAGGCCATTTGATTATAATCGTTGAATGGGTATCCATTGCTCTTACCGTAATTATAAAAATTCCACATTTGAGAATCATCAGATGGTTTTGGCGGTTGCAACATAACTATTCCGTCCTGAGAACCAATATACATTCTGCCATTAAGTTCTGCGAAATCCCACAGTGTTTCCGGATAAAGGCCTTGTTCAGACGAAATGAGCGTAACGGTATTTTTATCCGTATTAATTATTGAAAAGCCAGAATCACCTCCTGTCCACAATTCACCTGACTCTGTTTTATGCATTGCATAGTAGGAATCATGGATAAGACCTGTTTCTTCACTAAATAACGATATCGTATTATATTCAGGATCGATCATATAAATCCCTGATATTGTACATACCCATATTCTTCCATTTTTGTCTTCTAACAGGGCCCAAACCTGAAACAACGGTGTATTCATGTATTTGGTCAGTTTTTTCATCGTTTTACTCTTTAGATTAAAAACATATACCCCGTCTGATCCCCCGAACCAAATATTTTCATCTTTACGGTCCAAACAAGACCAAGTGAAAAGTTCAGTGTTGTATTCAGTCAAACTTTTGTTTTCCTTATCAATAATTGTAAATCCCTGTGCTCCGCCAGCTAAAATCCTTCCATCATTCATCACGATTAAATTGGAACGCCGGTTGTCACTAATACCATTTTCTGTGGTAATCAACATTAATTTTTTAAGTGCCGGATCGTATATGTTTATTCCATTATACGTTCCCAGCCATATCAAACCATCCCTATCCTCAATGATGCCCCATACATTATTACTGACTAAGCCGTCATTTATATCCAAATGCTCCGGCAAACCACCCAGCGGATCAATTATCAGCATTTTATTTTGCGGAGTACCTAACCAGAGCATTCCGAAAGGATCAATTAATGCATTGGGAGAATTTCCACTAAGCAATATTACTACACCTGTTGGTACTTTCTTATAATAGTGTTTTACAGGATCATGAATAAAAATGGTATCATTGTCAATAAGCCAAATTTTACCTGCTGTGTCCTCTGCTATTGCTAAAGCTCTGCCGCTAAATCCCTGTTTTTCATTTACAACCTGAATACTTTTTTTATCGGCTGAAACCGAATATGAACCGTTCTTTAACGAATTAATCCAGATTTCTCCCGATTTCGTTTCATAGAAATCAAATACATAGGATAATTCCAAACCATTTTTATCATTGAGAATTATGTAACCTGTCTGCCCGGAATTGATGACATAAATCTCTTCTCTGTTTCCAATCCAGATATTACTTTCCGAGTCTGTTTTGATTCCAATAAAAAGATTGTCCCTTTCTCTTAATTCCGGGAAAACAAACCTTTGAATGATTTGTTTTCCCATGTTGATTATACCCAAACCATATTCATTGGCAGTGCACCAAAGCTTTCCGTCAGCATCAAGAGCAATTCGTGCAAACTCATCCTCCAATTCTAAATATTGTACTAAACCTAAATTTGAGTTCAGTTTAAACAGGCCTCCTCCCTGCGTAATCATCCAAAGATTATTTTCTTTGTCAACTAATATATCGGTTATGAAATCAGGGTTGCCATTCGCTAGATTTGGCAGGAAATCAAACGCTTCAAAAAAATCACCGTTATATCTGGTTAGGCCTCTTTCAGTTGACATCCAGATGATTCCATTTTTATCAATGGCTGTTTCATAGATGTAATTTCCGGGTAATCCTTCATCTATTCCCATTTGAAGGATACCTGAAGTTGAACCGGGAAACTGGGAAGGAGGGCTGGCTTTTGTGATTTCAGGTTTTGGAAGCAAAAATGATTTTATACGAAATATTTCTGTTTTGACAGTATCCAGGTTAAAGGTGATTTCATCCATTGTGTCCCAGTTTAAAGGAATGCTTTGGACAGGCTCTTTTTCTGGTTTGAAAGTATTAACAGTAAATCGTTTCCATGGCAACTTCTCCATATCAAGTGGATACACTTTTTCCTGGGGGACACTGTCCTTACTCACTTTTTGCCAGACAATGGGTTTCGTTTCCGGATATTCAAATGACTTTGTGATCGGTACCTTATACCCCGATGCATTTTCAGGAAATGGAACAGATTCTTTAGGAATACATGAATACAGAAGGATATTCAGTAATATTATCTCAAAAAATAAAAGTGTTGTATTGAATCGTTTCATTATGTTGTTGTTTTTGTAATGGGTAATGTTATTAAAAAGACTGTACCTTCTGAGTTTTTTCCGGTTTTGTTGTTATATAAGGATTCTAATCTTAATTCCCCGCCATGCGCCTTCACAATATCGTAGCTCAAACTCAACCCTAAACCAGTTCCTGAACCTGTTGGTTTGGTGGTGAAGAAGGGCTGGAAGATTTTGTCGACGATTTCGGGAGGGATGCCGGGACCGTTGTCGGAAACTGAAATTAAAGCCCCCCCGCCCCCCGAAGGGGGGATCAGAGATGTCTTAACGATGACTTCTGGTTTATAGTAATCGATATTATTCTTTGCTTTTTCGTTAACTACATAGAAAGCATTATTAATGAGATTAAGCAAAACCCTCCCAATATCCTGTGGAATGACATTGATTTTGGGAAGCGACTCATCAAAATCAGTTTTGAAATTAGCATTGAACGATTTGTCTTTTGCCCGCAGGCCATGGTAACTCAACCGTAAATATTCATCAGCCAAAGCGTTGATATCGGTGGGTTCTTTTTGTCCGTTGCTGGTTCGGCTATGTTGCAACATCCCTTTTACAATGGCATCGGCGCGTTTGCCGTGGTGGTTTATTTTTTCGAGGTTTTGTTTTACGTCGCCGACAATTTCAGTTGCCAACTGATTATTGCCAACTGCCAACTCTTCTTTAATTTCATCAATTAACTCGTTACTTAATTCGGAGAAATTATTCACAAAATTGAGCGGGTTTTGTATTTCATGGGCAATGCCGGCGGTTAATTCTCCCAGGGAAGCCATTTTTTCGGAATGGATGAGTTGGGTTTGAGCTGCCTTTAGTTCATCCAGTGTTTTTTCAATCTGTTCCTTGGCAATTTCCAAATTCTTAAAATCTTCATAACGGGCATAGGCCATTGAAAATGAAGTGGCCAGTGAACCTAACAAATCCAGCTCCTCCTGTGACAGCGGGGATGTGTTTCCCACATACAACATTCCCTGTTTAAAAGGAATAAAATGAAGGTGTAATGATTCAGGAGCAGCGGCTGATCCCTGGTATTTTTCCGCACTTTGTACCTGTCCGGTTTTCATCATTGATTTTAACCAGTTTATAAAATCTTCTTTATTCCAGTGTTCTTTATAAATCTGGTTTTTTCTCCAAAAATCAACAGTATTTTTGGTGAGTGTATTTTCATCAAATTTCAAATTCAATACAGCCAATGCTTCACCTGACGGCGTGGACAGATATGCCTTGGTTTTTTTATTTTCCTCATCGATGATAAAAACACCGCAACGAATAAACGGTACTTCCAACTCCTTCAATTCGCGCCAGATAACCGGTGTTATACGTTTGAGATCTTCAGCATTGCGCATGCTTGCAATCTCTCCGCGCACTCTGTTGAGCGACGCTTGTTTAATGGCTTCGCGGGCTTGTGCTTCCGCTATTATCAAATCCTGGTAGCGACGGTAGGTAAGTGAAAAAACATTTGTGAACCGTTGAAAAACTTTTTTATCATTATCCGATAAATGGTTAAGCGTATAGGCAAAAACATAACCTTCGTTAAAGTAAAAACAGTTCGCAAT